>NZ_JBEXYK010000028.1:0-111271 GCF_040630865.1 Nonomuraea sp. NPDC005730 | reverse complement strand
TCTGCCCCTCCCCCCCGCTCTGCCGATCTCCGGACCGCGCCCGCCCCGCCCGCCTGTGAGGGCGACGCGGCGCCGCCCGTCGTGCGGCGCCGCTTCGGTCCGAGCGCTACCCGCGCCCGCCGATCTCTGACGCTACTTGCGCTTGCCGACCTCTTCGGTGAGCTGCGGGACGACCTGGTGCAGGTCGCCCACGACCCCGTAGTCGGCGAGCTCGAAGATCGGCGCCTCGGGGTCCTTGTTGATCGCGATGATGGTCTTCGCGGTCTGCATGCCGGCCCGGTGCTGGATGGCGCCGGAGATCCCGGCCGCGATGTAGAGCTGCGGCGAGACCGTCTTGCCCGTCTGGCCCACCTGGAACTGGTGGGGGTACCAGCCGGCGTCCGTGGCGGCACGCGAGGCGCCGACGGCCGCGCCCAGCGCGTCGGCCAGGCCCTCGATGACGGAGAAGTTCTCGGCGGAGCCCACGCCCCGGCCGCCGGAGACCACGATCGCGGCCTCGGTCAGCTCGGGCCTGGCGCCCTTCTCCTGCTTGACGCGCTCGACGATGCGGGCGGCCTTCGCCGCCTCGCTCAGCGCGACCGACACCTCCTCGACGGCGCCGGCGCCCGCGGCGGCCTGCGGGGCCGTCGAGTTCGGGCGTACGGCGACGATCGGGGTGCCCCTGCGCACCTTGGAGTGCACGTTGACGCCGCCACCGAAGATCGACTGGTCGGCCACGAAGCCCTCGGACAGGCCCACGGCGTCGGTGATGACGCCGGAGTCGGTCTTGACGGCCAGGCGACCGGCGACCTCCTTGCCCTCGGCCGTGGCGGCCACGAGCACCGCGGCGGGCGACTTCTCGGCGACGAGCTGCGCCAGCAGCTCGGCCTTGGGCGCCACCACGTGGTCGACGATGTCGGCGGACCCGGCGTTGTAGATCGTCTCGGCGCCGTACTCGGCCAGCTTGGCCTTGGCGGCGTCGCCGAGGCCGGGGCCGGCCCAGACGGCGGCGGGCGTGCCGAGCGAGCGGGCCAGGGTCAGCAGTTCGAGCGTGACCTTCTTGACCTCGCCGTCGATCTGCTCCACGAGAACGAGAATCTCCGACATATCAGTAAAACCCCCGTTCTCAGATGAACTTCTTGGAGGCGAGGAAGTCGGCGGCCTTCGAGCCTCCGTCACCCTCGTCCTTGACGATCGTGCCGGCGGCGCGCGGCGGCGCGGCGGCGAAGTCGACCACCTCGGACCAGGCGGCGCCCAGGCCGACCTGGGCGGCGTCGATCTCGGCGTCGGCGATGGCCAGCGTCTCGACCGGCTTCTTCTTGGCCGCCATGATGCCCTTGAAGGACGGGTAACGCGGCTCGTTGATCTTCTCCACCACGGACACGACGGCCGGCAGCGAAGCCTGGACCTTGTCGAAGCCGTAGTCGGTGATGCGCTGGACGCTGATCGAGGTGCCCTCGATCTCCACCTTGTTGGCCAGGGTGAGCTGGGCCGTGCCCAGGCGCTCGGCCAGCATCGCGGCCAGCACGCCGGTGCGGGCGTCGGTCGACTCCGAGCCCAGGACGACCAGGTCGAACCCGATCTTCTTGAGCACCTGGGCCATCGCGTACGAGGTGGACAGCGCGTCGGAGCCGTGCAGCGCGTCGTCGCTCAGGTGGACCGCCTTGTCGGCGCCCATCGCCAGGGCCTTGCGGATGGTCTCGGTGGCCTTGCCCGGGCCCATGGTGAGCACGGTGACCTCGCCACCATGCGCCTCCTTGAGCTTCAGCGCCTCCTCGACCGCGTACTCGTCAAGCTCGTTGACCACGCCGTCGACGGCGTCACGATCGAGCGTGTTGTCATCGGACCGCAGCTTGCGCTCGGTCGCCGTATCGGGGACCTGCTTCACGCAGACGACGATGTTCATGGCCGGTGGCCGACCTCCCGTGTTCGCGTGCGCCCACCGCGTCGCTGCGATAGGCGCCGAATGCAATGCTGACCAGACTGCCAGGTACCCGACGGGCTCCTGACACGGGGTGGGTCAGAGTCGTGCCCTGGCTCCCGCGGTCATGTTACCCGCGGGTAGCTTACGCGCAAACCAGCGGTTCCCGCGTGAAGCCCTCCCCTTCCCACCATACCGAACTTTATTCGGTACGTTCCGATCGCCCCCCGAAGGGAACTCAGGCGGACAACAGGAACACGATGCCCACCACCAGGGCCGTACCCGCGAACAGGGCCAGCGTGAACGTGCTGAACACCGCGGCGAGCCCGAAGCACAGCCCCACCGCCCCCGCCACGCTCACCAGGTCGGCCACCATCCGGCTCCGCCGGTACGGCCCGCGCGAGAGCAGCGCCACCCCCGCGTCGCTCACCACCGCCAGCACGTATGCGGCCAGCAGGAACAGCGCCACCTCGGGCAGCGGCTCGCGGGCGGCCGCCGCCAGCAGCGACACGAACAGGCCCGAGCCGATCAGCCACCGCCTGCGCACCTTCTCCCGGTGCCGCGCCCTGGACTCCTCGACCGACCTACGACGGCCGTCGCCCGGCCGCCACTCTCTCGTGCTCATGTCGTCGGCCCGCCGGGGACGCGCCGCCGGGGCCGAGGGACGGGGGCCGGTCTGCCGTACGTGCGGGACGGGGGCGACGCCCAGCCGGGCGCAGATCTGCGCGGCCGTGGGCCGCGCGGCGGGGTCGGTGGCCAGGCACTCGCGTAACAGCGGCGCCAGCCAGTCCGGCACGCCCTCCAGGTCGGGCGGGTGGTGCACGACCCGGTAGGCCACCGCCGAGGCCGGCCCCTGCCCGTACGGCTGCCGCCCGGTCGCGGCGTAGGCGAGCGTCGCGCCGAAGGAGAACACGTCGGCCTCGACGCCCGCGTTCCCGCCTTCGAGGAGCTCCGGAGCCAGGTAGCCGGGCGTGCCGACCACCGCGCCCGACGCGGTGACCGACAACGAGTCGAGCGCGCTGGCGATGCCGAAGTCGATGACGACCGGGCCGTCCTCGCTCATCATCACATTGGCCGGCTTGAGGTCGCGGTGGACCACCCCGGACTCGTGCATGGCCAGCAGCGCGTCGGCCAGCCCCGAGGCCAGGGGGCCCAGCTCGGCCACGGGCACGGGGACGGCGCTGAGCGGGCGGCCCTGGACGTAGCGGGTCACCAGGTAGGGTCTGGGGCCCTCCAGCGAGGCGTCGAGCACCTCGGCGACGTGCGGCCCGCCGACCCGGCGCATCGTCTCGACCTCGCGGTCGAGCCTGCCTAGCGCGAGGGCATCGGCCGCGACGTGCGGATGCAGCACCTTGACCGCGACCGTGCGCCCCTGGCTGTCGAGCGCCAGGTGGACCTCGCCGAAGCCGCCCGCGCCGAGCCTGGAGAGAAGCTCATAAGGGCCGAGGCGCTCGCTCATACCTCATCTCTCCCCCGTCGGGCCGAGGGGGACACTCAGGACCACGGAGTCAGGAAGCCCAACCCCAGCCCGTCGAGCAGACTTTCGATCAGGCCGGTGATCAGCCCGATCGTGCTCTGCCTGGCGTCGCTCGCCAGGTCGTCGATCACGCTCTGCGGGGCCCGCCAGGGCGTCCACACCGGGTCCTGGCCGAGCGCGAACATCGCCGCGAACAGCGCGGCCGTGCCCACCGCGACGACCGCGACCAGCGCGGCGCCGGGGCTGCGCAGCACGCCGGTGAGCGTACGGGTCACGGCCTTGCGCGGCGCGCCGCCGCCCGGCAGCACGAACAGGCCCCCGGCGAACGCGCCGGCCGCGTAGGCGGCGGCCTGGTTGGTGCCCATGCCGCCGGCCCAGTGGAGCGCGCCCCACACGCACGCGCCGAACAGCAGCGCGAGCGGCACGTGCACCAGCGTCACCAGCGCGGCCTTGACCAGCGCCCACGGCGTGCCGACCAGCGCGAGCAGCGGGTCGGCCGAGCTGCTGCCGCGGATCTGGCGCCGCTTGACCATGTCGCCGAAGAGGTATTCGCCCACGCGCAGCACCACCGCGAGCGCGACGGCCACCGCCCCCATCACGACGGGCATCATGACGGTCAGCGCCACCAGCGTGACCAGCAGCAGCAACCCGGTCACCTGGGCGCCGAACAGGTACCTCTTCCGCTCCGCCGGCGGCACGTGGCCGCGCGGCTGGGGCGGCGGCGTGTAGGGGCGCGGTTGCGGCGGCGGCGCCGGGTAGCCGGCCACGCGCTGGTCGGTGCGCGGCACCGGGCGTGCCGAGGTGGGCGCGGGCACGTAGGGCGGCGGCCGCTCCTCCCGCCGCGCGGGCGGCGGTGGCGGGGGCGGCGGCGCGGGCTTGCGGTACTCGACCGGCGGCAGCAGGTCGGAGAACGTGTCCATGGCGCGCGTGCCGCTGCCGATGCGCTTGGTGCCGGTCGGCCCCTCGATCTCGTTGAACGTCGTCACCGACGGGTCGAGCTCCCTGGCCATCCGCAGCAGCTCATGGGCGCCCGGCCGGGCGGCGGGATCGACCCGCAGCGCGCGCGACAACCAGCCGCGCAGCCACGCGGGCGCCCGGTCGAGCTGGGCCCGTCCCTCCATGATGTTGAAGCAGACCGCCTCGAACGTCCCGGTGCCGAACGGGGGCGCGCCCGTGGCGGCGAAGAACACCGTCGAGGCCAGCGCGTGCACGTCGGCCGCCTGGGTGATGTCGGAGTCGCGGATGATCTCGGGCGCCAGGTAGCCGGGCGTGCCGACGAACATGCCGGTCTGGGTCAGCCGGGTCGCGTTCACCAGGTGGGCGATGCCGAAGTCGATGACCAGCGGCTCGCCGTCGACCAGCATGACGTTGGACGGCTTGAAGTCGCGGTGGATCACGTCGGCCGCGTGGATGGCGACCAGCGCCTGGCACAGCCCCTGGGCCAGCCTGATGACCTGCCGCGCCTCCAGGGCGCCCTCGGTCAGCACGGTCTCCTCGAGCGTGCGCCCGGGGGCGAAGCGGGTCACGACGTAGGGCTGGCCCCCCACCAGCTCGGCGTCGATGACCTCGGCGACGTACGGGCTGCGCACCCGGCGCATGGTCTCGACCTCGCGGGTGAGCCGGTCGCGGGCCTTGAGGTCGGCGGCCACGTGCGGATGGAGCACCTTGATGGCGACCTCACGGCCCTCACCGTCGAGACCCAGGTGGACGACCCCCATGCCGCCCTCGCCGATCTTCCTGACGATGCGGTAGGGGCCGAGGCGTTCCGGCGCTTGGATGCTCATCGCCACCTTCCTCGGCTCAGCCGCCCTTCAGGCTGGTGAGTTGCTCTGTCACGGGTGTGACGTCCAGTGGACTCCATACACTCCCCCTTGCCGTGTCCCCGAACGTGCCGTAGGCGAGGATCAGCGAGAGCGCGGCGCCCGCCGCCAGGACTCCCGCCATCGCCATGGCCGCTGTCCTCGAGGGTACGAGCGATGAGAGCGTTCTGCGCATCTGCCGCCCCGGGCCCTCGACGCCCGGCCCCGCGCAGAGGGTCCAGAGCGCGACCGCGGCCCCCCACGCGAGGGCGTTGGCCGAGTTCATCTTGACCACCACGCTGAGCAGCAGCGTCACCGGCAGGCCGAGGATCAGGGCGTACAGGACGAGCGCGACCGTGATGCCCACGGACTTGGCCAGCGCCTGCGGCCGGGCGAAGACCCTGATCACGTCGAGGGCGGCGGACCCGGCGGGCCTGCGGCCGCTCAGCGCCGGCTGGGCGAGGTCTGCCGCGCGCAGCAGCACGGCGATCGGGATCGCCACCACCGCCACCAGGACGGGGGCCATCACGGCCGCCACGATCATGAGGATCAGCAGCATGGCGCTCGCCACCCCGTACGCCTTGGAGCGCTGCAGCGCCTGCCCCGGACGCCCGCCCGCGTTGTACGCCTCGCGAGCGGCCTGCGGGTCCTGGGACGGGTATTGCGGCTGCGCCGGAATGTAGGGCGGCGGCTGCACGGGCACCGGGCCGTAGTTCGCCGGTTCCTGGCCGGAGCCGAACCGGCCGTGGTCCACCGGCTGGGCACCGGACCCGAGCCGGCCGTGGTCCACCGGCTGGGCACCGGACCCGAGCCGGCCGTGGTCGACCGGCTGGGGGCCGGAGCTGAGCCGGCCGAACTCCGCCGAGTCCGGGCGCACGCGCCGGGTGGGCACGTCGGCCTCGTGCGGGTTGGCCTGCAGGTTGACCTGCGGGTGCGACTGCGGCTGAGGTTGTGACTGAGGCTGCGGCTGGGGGTGCGGCGGAGGCTGCTGCTGCGGCCAGGGCTGGCTGGGCCCGGCCTCGCGCTGGATCTGGCGCAGCTCCTCCGGCGAGACCCGGCGGGTCGGCCACGGGTCGCCCGCGCCCTGGTCCGGCAGCGCCGCGCCCGGTTCGGGCAGCCCGGCGCCGGGCACCGGGGCCGCCTGGCTGGGCAGCGGGGCCGCCTGGTTGGGCAGCCCGGCCGCCTGGTTGGGCAGCAGCGAGACGAAGTGCGGGTCGGCGGGCGGCGCGACCGGCGGCTCCTGGCCGTCGATCAGCCGGCGCGGCGTCATCGGCGGCGTGGAGACGTCGTAGGAGGGCTTCTCCCCCACGAACGGCGGCCGCCTGGTCGGGTAGTCGTCGGGCGCGTCGGGCCGCGGCACGGTGGAGATCTCGTCGGGCCCGCCGCGCGGCGGCCTCGGCAACATGCGGGCCGTCTGCTCGGCCAGGTCGGCGGCCTTGGGCCGCTTGGCCGGGTTGCGCTGGAAGCCCGCCTTGAGCAGCGGCTGCAGCTCGGCCGGCACGCCGCTGATGTCGGCCTTGCCGGCGGTGATGTTGTAGAAGATCATCTCCAGCGTGCCCTTGCCGAAGGGCGGCTGGCCGGTGGCGGCGTAGAGCAGCGTGCCCGCCCAGGCGTGGATGTCGACCTCGGGGCCGGCCTCCTGGCCCTCGATGATCTCGGGCGCGAGGTAGCCCGGCGTGCCGATGAACATGCCGGTCTGGGTCAGCCTGGTCGCGTCGACCGCCTGGGCGATGCCGAAGTCGATCAGGACGGGCTCGCCGTCGAGGATCAGCACGTTGCCCGGTTTGAGGTCGCGGTGGATCACGCCGACGGAGTGGACCACGGCCAGCGCGGAGGCCACCCCGTGGGCGAGCCGGACCAGCGCGGGCAGGTCGAGCGGCCCGTCGTCCTTGACGATCTCGTCGAGCGGACGGCCGGGCACGTAACGCGTGACGATGTAGGGACGATGACCGGTTACATCCGCATCGACCACTTCTGCGATGAATTTGCTGCGGACGCGGCGCATGGTCTCGACCTCACGCGAAAGCCGTCGCCTGGCGACCTCGTCACCGGCGACCTCTCCGCGCAGGACCTTGACCGCCACCTGTCGCCCCTGGGGGTCGACAGCGAGGTGGACAACGCCCATCCCGCCTTCACCGAGCCGCCTGAGCAGCCGGTAAGGGCCTAGTCGGTCATCGTTCATGGCATGAAGCACCATACCGGCTTAATCCCCGCCCACGAGATGAACCATGAGGCCACATTCCCACTCGTACAACGTCCGATACGGCCTCATCGGTTTCCCATCCAACGGTCTCGAATTGGCTTCAGTTCGGCTTCGGGGCCTTCAGGTCGTCAGGGACAGGACCTCGGCGCCCTTCAGCCCGGCCAGCGCGGCGCCCGGCAGGGCGAGCTTCGACCTGCGCACGCCGCTGCCGATCACCACTCTGGGATGGTCGGCGACGTGCACGTCGACCAGGACGGGCCAGTCGCCGGGCAGCCCGAGCGGGGTGATTCCGCCGTACTCCATGCCGGTCAGCTCGACCGCGTCGGCCATCGGCGCGAAGCTCGCCTTCCGGGCGTCGAGGTGCTTGCGCACCACGCCGTTGACGTCGACGCGCATCGTCGCGAGCACCATGCAGGCGGCGTAGCGGATCTCGCCGCCGCGCTTGGCGGCCACGACCACGCAGTTGGCCGACTCGTCGAGCCGTACGCCGTAGCGCTCGCAGAACGCGGCCGTGTCGGCCAGGTCGGGGTCGATCTCCGCCACCTCGGCGCCCTCGACGCCCGGCACGGCGAACGCCACCGGATCGGCCAGCAGGTCGGCGCGCTCGGTCGCGGGCACCCAGTGCAACGTCATCCTCGTCTCCTCGATCGCTCTTCCTTGACCGACCCTATGCCGGTCGAGGAAGTGGCGTGCGACGTCACGTGGACTGCAGCACCCGCTGGTGCAGCAGGGTGACGGCGCTGCGGGCCGACTCCATGGCGCCTGCCTGCCAGGCGATCAGGTGGGTGAGCCAGTCACCCGCGAAGTAGACCCTTCCGGCGGGGCGTTGCAGAAGAGTGAAGGACGAATCAAAGGACGGCCAGTACATCCAGCCTCCCTGGATGTGCTCCTGGCGGTGCCAGGCGATCGAGACGCTGGACAGCAGGTTCTGGCGGTATTTGTCGCCGTGGACCTTCCGGCCCTGGGTGAGGGCCTTCCGCCTTCTGTCCTCGGGGGTCAAGGAGCCGTACAGCTCGGCGTTCTGCTCGGTGTTGTAGTAGCCGACGATCAGGCCGCGTTCGGAGTGGTAGCCGTGGGAGGGGTACCAGATGTGGGTGATGTCCAGGTCGGTCTCGGTGACGCCGCCGTAGATGCGGTCCTCCAGCTCCCACCAGCGCCTGCCGTACTCCAGGCCGATCTTGCCGGCCGCGACCGGGATGGGGGTGCTCAGTGCGCTGGTGACCTGCGCTCCGAGGTTGTGCGGGATCTTGGCGAGGAGGTGCGGGGGGAGGGTGGCGATGCAGTAGTCGGCCTTGACGGTGCCGCCGTCGTACGCCACCTCGACGCCGTCGTCCAGGGTCGTGATTCTGGTGACCTTGGCGCCGGTCCTGATCCGGTCGGGCCCTACGGCCTCGGTCAGTTTCCTGACGATCGCGTCCATGCCGCCGACCGGCTGGAACATGGGGGTGGCCATGTCGTAGCCGAAGTCGTTGGTGATGGCGCGGCCGGTGGCGGCGGCCAGCACGTCGTGGAGGGTGCCCGGGGGCGGGATGGGGGTGCCGCCGTCGAGCGCCGGGTACTTGGTGAAGCCGCGCCGGGGTGAGCCCTCGTAGTCGAGCTTGGGTCCCAGGTCGCCGAACCGGCGGAGGAACTCCAGCAGGCGTTGCCGGTCGTCGGCGGTGATCGCCTTGTCGAGCGCGCCGATATTTGTGGCCTTGGCCAGCAGTTCTGCGACATATCCGTACATGTCGGCTCGGGCCGTGCGGGCCCGCACGGTCTTGCCGTTGGTGTGGACGTACGCGGCGGCGTTGTTGTTGACGAACGTCTCGATCGGGACGCCCAGCTCCCTGCAGTAGTCGAGGGTGACCATCCAGGGGGCGATGCGGCCGGGCCCGGCGTTGAAGTAGACGCCCTCGCCGAGCTTGACGTCCTGGGCCGGGCCGTTCAGCTCGGTCAGGCGGTCGCCGCCGCGCAGCGTGAGGTTCCGGCCGCCGGCCTTGCCCCTGGCTTCGAGCAGGGTGCAGTCGTAGCCGGCCTTGCCCAGCTCGTACGCGGCCGTCAGTCCCGCCACGCCCGCGCCGAGGATCACCACCTTGGCCGCGCCCTTGCCGCGCAGGGAGAAGTCGCCGGGACGCGGCGCGGCGAACTCCTTGTCCTGCTCCGACGGGGCGAGCCCGAGCGCGCCCATGGCGGCGTACATGGCGCCCGCGCCGCCCACCGCTCCGATCCCGACGAGCAGCCCCCGCCGGGTCAGCGCCGCGCCTTCCACCGTCACCCGCTCCCTAGGTCAGCAGTTACCGACATCTCAGCCGTACGGCCCGCTGCCGCAGGCCACCTGGCCGCCGATGGTGGCGAAGATCCCGAGCAGCGCCATGATCTGGCGGAAGTCGTCGGTGGTGAACTCGGTGTGCCGGGAGCCGACCGTCTTCACCCCGGGCACCAGCGCCACCGCCGCCGCGATGGCGGTCGAGTTCCACTCCACCCCCAGCGTGTACGGCGCCTCCACCCGATAAGGCGTGAAGTCGCTCAACCGGGAAAGCCCACGAGCGGCGGCCTCACGGATCTTCGCCTGGGCGACGCTCGGCGGCAGCAACTCGGCCGAGAACTTGTCGATCCCCTTCTTCACCGCCACCGTCTCGACGTCGCCGAGCAGCTCGCGCGCCTCCTCGCCGACGGCCTCGTCCCCCGTCACCAGCACGACGGGCACGCCGTGGAAGCCCGCGCACGCCGCGACCAGCCGGGTCTCGCCGCACAGCTCGCCGTTGAGGTAGACGTTCTGGATCTCCTTGCCCATCCACGTGTGGTTGAGCACACCGTGCTGGACGCCGGCCCTGGCGTGGTAGCCCACGAAGCACGCGGCCTGGAACGTGCCGTCGAGCCCCTGGGCCATGCGCTGGGCCTTGCCCGGCCCCCGGATCAGGGTGGCCCGCGGGTCCAGGAGGTCGATCCGCAGGTTCTTGGTGGACCCGTGGGCGTCGTTGACCAGCACCGAGCCCGCCCCCGCGGCGAACGCGCCCTCCACGGCGGCGTTGGCGTCGGCGGTCATCAGCTCGCAGCCGCGGTCGTAGCCGCGTTTGCCGGCGTGCATCTCCTCGGGGTCGGTCAGCCCCGTCACGCCCTCCATGTCCACCGACAGGTAAACCTTCACGCAGTCAACTCCTCGCACTTCGCCGGATCCGCCCCGCGGACGGTCACGCGCCCCACGTCTCCACCCGCCGTACCTCGGCCTCGGTCATGAGGCCGACCTGGGAGGTCAGGAAGGCGGCCGCCTCCGCCCGCCACGGCTCGGGGATCTCCTCGATCGCCGGCGGGTAGCAGTGGTCGAGCCAGCTCGTGGACTCCTCGGTGGCCTCGAAATGGTCGAGGGCCTTGGCGAACAGGGACCGTTCGACGCCGGGGATCCGGGCGAGGCCGTACTCGACCATCTCCTGGCCCCCGAAGGGGGGCGGCCGCAGCCACTTGCGGGCCACGGGACGGTCGGCGGTGAGGGGCGTGTCCAGCGGACGGCGCTCGACGGCGGCCTGGATGAGCTCCTTGTACAGGCACTTGCCGCAGGTGCGGCAGGGGCCGTCGGTGCCGCGCAGGCACCAGCGCACCTGGTCCTTGAGCTCGGAGTTCAGGGCCAGCCGCATGGTGACGGCCTCGCTCACCCCGCCGACCGGGAGCACGATGTGCACGCCCGCGGCGGCGAACAACCGGCCCCACGCGCCGTGCGGCGCCCACATGGGGTTGTCAGGCGTGAACCGCAACAAGTAACGGTCACCGCCGAGCCAGCGTGAACCGAGTTCATAGCCGAAGCCCAGGCCACCGAGGTTCATCCGGTCGGCCAGCAGGAGCGCCCCCGCCGCGACGGCGTGGTGCTCCGGATAGCCCGGACGCGGCTCGGCGAGGGTGAACTCCAGGTCGGAGGTGATGGTGGTGAGCTCACGGCCGGTCCGCTCGGCCAGCTTGGCCAGCACGTCGGAGCGGTAGTGCGGCCACCGGTTGGGCACCCTCGGATGCGGCACCCGCCGGAAGTGCACGAACGGCGCCGACGGATGGATGGCCGCCGCGGCCACGGAGTCCGCGCCGCCGCTGTAGGAGATGGCGAGCCGGTCCCCGGCCCGGCGCGGCTCGGCCCCGACCGGCCCGGCCTCGATGCCCCACCCGTCGTGCAGGGCCGCGGCCACCTCGGCGGAGACGGCCCGGTCGAACGTGATCCGCCGCCTGGTCCAGGGCGCCACGATCGTCCAGGCGGCCACGGCGAACAGGTCGGGGTGGGCGTCGGCGGGCACGCCGCCGATCGAGCAGGAGTTGGTGGCCAGCTTGACGGGATGTTCGTCGGCCGCCCTGCCGGTGATCTCGTCCTCGGGGTCGAGACGGAAGGTCAGCTCGCCGCCGGACCAGGTCACGCGCACGGCCGGCCCCCCTCGGGGACGCGGGCCCGCAGGTCGTCGATGGCCTGCCAGACGAGCACCTCGTTCTGGAGCACGCCGTCGAGGGCCTGCGCGGTCTCCTGCGCCAGCCGGTACGTGTCGTCGACCCTGGCCTTGTCGATCACCGGGCCGGCCGCCGGGCGGGCGTTCCGCAGCCGCTCGACCTCGCCCTGCAGCGTCGCCATCTCCCTGCGCAGGGTCTGGACCTCCCAGAGCGCGTCCCGGATGTCCTGCCGGTGGTCGGCGACGGAGATGTAACGGGAGTCGAACCACGTACGCACGGCTTTACGCAGCCGGGCGGGGACCGGGACGCGCATCATGAAACGCCACCATACTGGCAAACCCGCTTCCCCTTGGACGGCCTACTCCAAAGGGTCGCATTCGTATGGCGGCCGGGCGGTCACCGTCCGGTGAACTTGGCCTTGGCCTTCTCCGCGAAGGCCCGCATGCCGATCCTGGCGTCGTCGGTGGCGAACAGGCCGGAGAAGTGCAGGCGCTCGATCTCCAGGCCGGAGTCGAGGTCGACCTCGGCTCCCTGGTCGACGGCCTGCTTGGCGGCGCGCAGCGCCACGGCCGGGCCGCCGACGAACGTGGCCGCCCACTCCAGGGCCGCCGTGTAGACCTGCTCGTCCGGCACCACCCGGTCGACCAGCCCGATGGCCAGGGCCTCGGCGGCGGGGACGTGCCGGCCGGTGAAGATCAGATCCTTGGCGCGGGACGGGCCGACGAGCCGGGGCAGGCGCTGCGTGCCGCCCGCGCCCGGGATGAGCCCGAGCAGGATCTCCGGCTGGCCGAGCCGGGCCGACTCGCCCGCCACCCTGAAGTCGGCGCACAGGGCCAGCTCGCAGCCGCCGCCCAGGGCGTAGCCGGTGACGGCGGCGATGACCGGCTTGCCGATGCGGGCCACCGTGGTGAAGCACGCCTGGAGCGTGCGGGAGTGGGTGGACATGTCGGCATAGGACATGTCGGCCATCTCCTTGACGTCCACGCCGGCGGCGAAGACCCGCTCGCCGCCGTAGAGGATCACCGCCTGCACCTGGTCGTCGGCATCGACCTGAAGCGCCGCCTCGACGAGCTCCCGTTGCGTCTGAACGTTGAGCGCGTTCATCTTCGGACGGTCAAGACGGATCGTGGCGATCTGGTCGGCCACCTCGACGCTCACAAACTCACCCATGAGCCGAACCTAACAGAGCGCTCCCGCTCACCCCGCTGCGGCCGACTTCACCTCGTCGGCGGCCTTCCTACTGGTCGACACGCGTACCAGCGCCGCCGACAGGCGGGCGAGCTCGTCACCGGAGCGGGCCAGGCGGGCCAGGCCGCGTTCCTGGCGCGGCAGCCCGAGCCGGGCCGCGCCGTCCAGCACCCGCCCGTCCAGGTGCGGCGCGACCTGCGGCCACACGCCCTGGACCTCGCGCAGGAAGATGTCGGCGCCGGTCGGGCCGATGCCGGGGAACTCCCGGAGCAGCTCGCCGATGCGCCCGGGGTCGCCCCCGGCCTCGTCGCGCAACCTGCGCAGATCGCCCTTCCAGCGGTCGAGCAGCAGCTCGGCGCCTCTGCCGAGCATGGTCGAGGTGCGCTCGTCGTAACGCCGGTAGTGGCCGCGGCCGAGGGCGTCCACGCGGTCCTGCCAGCTCGCCCGCGCCATGTCGCGCGGCGTGCGGTACCCGGCGGCGAACAGCTCGCGCGCCGCCGCCACCGCCACCCCGGACGAGATGCGCGCGCTGAGCAGCGTGGCCAGCACGAGAAGCTGGTACAGCGGCCGCGGCCTGTCGGCGAGCCGGATGCCCGCCTCCGCGGCGAACGTCTGGCCGCACTGTTCGAGCAGGGCGTCCAGCACGCCCTTGTCCTTGTCAGCCATGACGCTCCGCTACCCCCATGGCGGGCGCTCATCCCGGCCCGGCGCGTTTGCCTCCCTGGTCGCGGGGGAGGCGGGGGGTCTCCAGCGAGAAGGAGCGCATCGTGCTGACATTGACTGACAACGCCGTGGTCGCGATCCGTGACCTGATGGTCGGCGAGGACGTGCCCGCGCACGCCGGCCTGCGGATCGCCGCCAAGCCGGACGAGGCGGGCGCCTTGGAGGTGTCGCTGGCGAGCACGCCGTACGCCGGGGACCAGGTCATCGAGCAGGGGGACGTGCGCGTCTTCGTGGCCGAGGACGCGGCGCCCATCCTCGACGACAAGTCGCTGGACGCCCAGCCGGGCACGCCGGGGCACCCGACGTTCCGGCTGGACCGCCGCACCTGACCGGCCCTGCCGGGCTTCCGGCGGCCCGCCCACCACCTCGGGGCCGCCGGGAGGCCGTCAGCCGGCGGCGCGGCCGGCGCGCACGGCGTCGGCCAGCTCGGCCAGCAGGCGCTCGGTCTCCTCCCAGCCCACGCAGGCGTCGGTGATGCTCTGCCCGTACGTCAGGCCCTCCGCCGGGCCGGGCTCCTGCCGCCCCGGCACCAGGAAGCTCTCCACCATCAGCCCCGCGACGCCCTTCTCGCCCGCCGCCAGGCGTCCGGCCACCTCGCGCACCACCGCCGCCTGCCGTACATGGTCCTTGCCGCTGTTGCCGTGGCTGGCGTCGATGATCAGCCGCTCCGGCAGCCCGGCCTTGGCCAGCAGCGCGAGCGCGTCGCCGATGGACTGGGGGTCGTAGTTCGGGCCGGTGCGCCCGCCGCGCAGGATGACGTGACAGTCGGGGTTGCCGGTGGTCGAGACGACCGCGGCCCGGCCCTCGTCGTCGATGCCGAAGAACACCTGCGGGTGCGCGGCGGCCTTCACGCCGTCGATGGCCACCTGCACGTCGCCGTCGGTGGCGTTCTTGAAGCCGACCGGCATGGACAGGCCGGAGGTGAGCTGGCGGTGCACCTGGCTCTCGGGCGTGCGCGCGCCGATCGCGCCCCAGGTGACGGCGTCGGCGATGTACTGCGGGCTGGTGGGCTCAAGGAACTCGCAGCCCACCGGCAGCCCGGTGTCGAGCACGTCGAGCAGCACCGTCCTGGCCAGGCGCAGCCCGCGCTGGACGTCGTGACCGCCGTCGATGTCCGGGTCGTTGATCAGGCCCTTCCAGCCGATGGTGGTACGCGGCTTCTCGAAGTACACCCGCATGACCACGCACAGGGCGTCGCCGAGGTCGCGGGTGGCGGCGGCCAGGCGGCGGGCGTAGTCGAGCGCGGCCTCCGGGTCGTGCACCGAGCACGGGCCGACGATGAGCAGCAGGCGGTCGTCGTCGCCGGCGAGCACGTCGCGCACGGCGTTCCTGCTCGCCGCCACCAGCGCCTCGCGCTCGGGGCCGAGCGGCTGTTCACCGATGAGCTCGTGGGGCGTGGGCAGGGGTTCGAACGAGGTGATGCGCAGGTCGCTGGTCGTGGTCATGGGCTGGTCCTCCGCTTTCGATGGAAGTTCGAAGGCGGTACGGCCCACGTCCGTGGCCCCCGGAGCCGTCCGCCTGAACGACGAAAGGCAGAGACGGGACGTCTCTGCCTTTGGGCTCCGGGTGATCAGTAAGTCAGCGCATGTGACCTTCGGCTCCACCCGGAGCCGCCACATAGCGCCAAAATCGGCTGATCACTGACATGCTGTCGACGCTAGCAGACGCCGGGTGACGGCTCCAAATCCCGTCCGCTATCCGAGATCGGATTCCCAGCCGGGTTCGCGCAGGTCGCCGAGCCCGTAGAGGCCGACCAGGGTGCCGTCGGCGCGGGTGACGACGACGTGGTCGACGTTCGCGCCTTCCATGCGGGTGGCCAGGGCGTCGAGCTGCTCGCTGGGCCGTACGGTGGTGACGCCGGTGTTCATGGCGGCCTCGGCGGTGCCGGTCAGGTCGGCGCCCTTGAGCTCGCGCGACCCGATGACACCCTGCACCACCTCGTCCCGGTCCACCACGACCGCGAGCCCGGCCGGATCGGCGACGATGCGCTCGCTGAGCTCCTCCAGCGGGTCCTCCAAATCCGCCGTGACCGGGTCGCGCCGGGCGCCGGAGCCCACCAGGACGGCCTCCCCCTCGTACGGCAGGTCGGCCGACAGCCAGTCCATCTTGCCCAGGCCGTAGTCGTGCACGTCGGCGAAGCCCAGCCGGGCCAGCCGGTGGGCGGCGCGCGGGCTCAGGTCGCAGAGCCAGTCGTGGCAGTAGACGATGACCGGACGCGACCGGTCCAGCAGGTCGTCGGCCAGCCGGTCGAGCGAGCCGAGCGGCAGGTGCACGGCGCCGGGCAGGTGCGCCCAGGCGTACTCGCGCTCGGGCAGCACCTCGGCGAGCTGGGCGTCACGCGTCGCGAGCAGGTCCTGGACGCCGACGCGGTCGATGATGCCGGTCATCAGGTCCTCAGCGCTCCCCCCGGCGGGGCCGTTCGGACTTGGGTCCTTCGGCGCGGTCGCCGCCCACCTTGCGCGGGCTCTTGTCCGGATCCGACTGGAGTTTCCTGGCCACGCGTTTCTTGAGCTCCTGCTCGCTCAGCCCTTGCCGGTCCAGCTGCTTGCGCAGCCGGCGGCGCTCGTTGTCATAGGAGTGACTTCCGGGTCGAGGCATGACAACTCCCCCTCTCCTCCGAAGGCCCGCCTACCCAGCCCCTCACCTGGTAGTCCTGGATATTCGGCCCCCCGGGCCCGGTCCGGTGCCCGTTAAGCGATGAAAAATATCTTCGCAAAGTTCTCGCCAGAGAAGGAAAATGTTGAGACGCTGAACCCGCATCACACCCCCCAGTCAAGGAGCGGTTCATGCGCAGAGCGCTGGCGATCGCCGTCGTCGCCTTGTTGCCCTTAACCCAAGTGCCCTCGGCCAACGCCGAAGAACCCGCCGACCGGCAGCAGGCGTTCGCCGCGGCGGCCGACGAGTTCAAGGTCCCGCAGAGCGTGCTGCTCGGCGTCTCGTACCTGGAGTCGCGCTGGGACGCCCACGCGGGCCAGCCGTCGAGCGACGCCGGGTTCGGCCCGATGCACCTGACCGACGCGGCCGCGTACACCGGTTCGAACCACCACGGAGAGGGCGAGGAGGACGCCCGCGGCGACGAGAGCAGGCCGCTCGCGCCCACGGCGACCCCCGCCCCGGCGGAGATCCCCGCCTCGCTGCGCACGATGGAACGCGCCGCGCAGCTCACCGGCGAGAGCCACGAGCGGCTGCGCACCGACGACGCGGCCAACATCCGCGGCGGCGCGGCGCTGCTCGCCGACTACCAGAAGAGCCTCGGCGCGCCCCTGAGCGCCAATCCCGGCGAATGGTACGGAGCCGTCGCCAAGTACTCCGGCGCCGACGAGGCCGACGCGGCCAAGTTCTTCGCCGACGAGGTCTACGCCACCATCCAGGAGGGCGCCGAGCGCACCACGGACGACGGGCAGAAGATCACCCTGCCCAAGGTCCCGGACCTGGAGAAGATCGAGAAGTGGCTGGAGAAGCTCGGCCTGCGGCCCGCGCGGCGCGACGGCGTCGAGTGCCCGTCCTCGATCTCCTGCGAGTGGATCCCCTCGGCCTACCAGGAGCTCCCGCCGGACGACTACGGCCACTACGACCTGGCCAACCGCCCGGTCAGCCAGAAGGTCGACTACATCATCATCCACGACATGGAGGGCTACTTCCTCCCGTCGATCAAGCTCAACCAGGACCCGAACTACGGCGCGAGCTGGCACTACTCGGTCCGTTCCAGTGACGGGCACATCGCCCAGCACATCAAGACCAAGGACGTCGGCTGGCAGGCCGGCAACTGGTACATCAACGCCAAGTCCATCGGCATCGAGCACGAAGGCTTCCTGGCCGAGGGCAGCACCTGGTACACCGAGGCGATGTACCGCTCGTCGGCCCGGCTCGTCCGGTACCTGGCGCTCAAGCACGGCGTGCCGCTCGACCGCGCCCACATCCTGGGCCACGACAACGTCCCGGGCACGATCCCGAGCACCGTCCGCGGCATGCACGAGGACCCGGGGCCGTTCTGGGACTGGGCGCACTACTTCCAGCTCATGGGCGCGCCGCTGCACCAGTTCGGCGGGCCGAAGTCCGGCTCGGTCATGATCAAGCCGGACTTCGCCACCAACAAGCCCTACTTCTACGGCTGCGACCGCAAGAACCCCGAGGCGGCCTGCCCGCCGCTCAGCGCCGGCACCGTGTGGCTGCGCACCGAGCCGCGCGACGACGCCCCGCTGATCAAGGACATCGGCAAGCACCCGACCGGCGGCTCGCTCTACAGCGTGTACGACCACAGCGCCAGGGCCAGCACCGGCCAGCGCTTCGCCGTCGCCGACCGCCAGGGCGACTGGACGGCGATCTGGTACCTCGGCCAGAAGTCGTGGTTCCACAACCCGGCGAGCGCCCCGACCGCGATCCCGTCGATGGGGCTCGTCGTCACCCCGAAGCCGGGCAAGGCGACCGTGCCGGTGTTCGGGCGGGCGTACCCGGAGCAGGAGGCGTACCCGGCGGGCATCCCGTACCAGGCGGTGACGCCGCTGCAGTACACGTTCTCGGCGGGCGAGAAGTACACGCTGGCAGGGCCGGCCGCCGCCGAGTACTACCGGGCGGTCACGTTCAACCTGGAGGACCACACGGTGGTCAAGGGCAAGACGAAGTACCTGGAGATCCAGTTCGGGCACCGCGTGATGTACGTCAAGGCTGACGACGTGCAGGTGACGTTCTCCGGGTGAACTCCTTGACGGCGCGCCTGGTGCTCGCGAGCGCCTCCTGAGAGGAGTCGAACGTGCGCTGGGCGACGCCGACGAACACGCAGTCGACGACGAGGAGCTGGCTGATCCTGCTGGCCAGGGCGCCGGGACGGAACTCCGTCTCGCGCCCGGCCGAGATCAGCACGTGCTCGGCCAGCTCCGCGATCGTCGAGCGCGGGTTGTTGGTGACGGCCACCGTGGTGGCCCCCGCCTCGCCCGCCCGGCGCAGCGGCTCGATCACGTCGGGGGTCTCCCCCGAGGTGCTGATGCCGATCGCCACGTCGCCCGCCTTCAGCAGGACGGCACTGGTCAGGGCCAGGTGGGCGTCCTGGAAGGCGTGGCTGGACAGGCCGATGCGCAGCAGCTTCTGGGCGACGTCCTGGGCGACTAATCCCGAGGCGCCCACGCCGTAGGCGTCGATGCGCCTGGCCCCCACGATCGCGTCGACGACCAGGCCCAGGCGCTCGCTGGTCAGCTGGGCGACGGTGTCGTTGATGGCCTCCGACTCGGCCCTGGCCACCTTCTGGATGACCTCCGACAGCGGGTCGTCGGGCGCCAGGTCGCCGGGCACGAGCCGGTCGGGCTGCGCGGCCGCCGCCGCCAGAGCCAGCCTGAGCTGGGGATATCCGGCGAAGCCGAGCAGCCGCGCGGTGCGCACGATGGTGGCCTCGCTGGTGCCGGAGGCGGCCGACAGCTCCGTGATGGTGCTGCGCGCGACCGTCGCCGGATCTTCCAGGATGAGCCGGGCGACGGTCTGCGCGGCAGGCGTCAGGGACGGCAGGACACCGCGGACCGTGGCCACCAGATTGTCGGCCCGCAGGCCATTCCCGCTGTCGTCCACGGTCCTGATTATGCACCGCCCGACCACCGGGCCGACCTCGTCCGGATATATCAGCGCAAGGTGCCGTTCGTCATTCCCACCGGCTCCTCAGGGACGGCGATCAGCCCCAGTTCCGCCGGAGTGGCAGCGAACGGGTGATGCGGGACGACCCGGACGGTGTATCCGAAAGCCCCCGTACGGTCGAGCGGCACCCGGCCCGTGAAGTGGGCGTGGCCGTCGTCCTCCAGCGACTCCACGGCCAGCCGCGCGTACCGCGGACGGACCAGCTCGTCGTGCGGCCCGACCTTGCCGTACGCGGCCTCGACCAGCACGTCTCCCGGCTCCAGGTCGCCGAGCGCGATCGTGGCCCGCAGCTCGACCGAGGCGCCCACCTCGGGGGCGTCGCCCACGCCCGACGCCTCGACGTGCTCGACCCGCACCCCCGGCCAGGCCCGCGTGACGCGCACCCGCCAGGCCGCGAACGCCCTGGCCGCGGCGTAGGAGTCGGCCGACAACGCGCGGGCCGACTTGGCTGCCGGGGTGTAGAGGCCGACGACGTAGTCGCGGAGCATGCGTCCGGCCAGCACCTTGGGCCCGAGCGAGGCCAGGGTGTGCTTGACCATCTCCATCCACCTGCGCGGCAGCTCGTCGAACGGCCGGTCGTAGAAGCGGTCGGACACCTCGTGCTCGATCAGGTCGTACAGGGCGCCGGCCTCCAGCTCGTCGCGCCGGTCGGGGTCGCTGACGCCGTCGGCGGTGGGGATGGCCCAGCCGTTGGTGCCGTCGTACCACTCGTCCCACCAGCCGTCGCGGATCGACAGGTTGAGCCCGCCGTTCAGCGCCGACTTCATGCCCGAGGTGCCGGACGCCTCCAGCGGCCGCAGCGGGTTGTTCAGCCACACGTCGCAGCCCTGGACCATGAGCTGGCCGAGCGTCATGTCGTAGTCGGGCAGGAAGACGATCCGGTGGCGCACGTTGTGCTGGTCGGCGAACTTGACGATCTGCTGGATCAGCTTCTTGCCGCCCTCGTCGGCCGGATGCGCCTTGCCGGCGATCACGATCTGCACCGGCTTGTCCGGGTCGAGCAGCAGGCGGGCCAGCCGCCTGGGGTCGCGCAGCATGAGCGTGAGCCGCTTGTACGACGGCACCCGCCGGGCGAAGCCGATCGTCAGCACGTCGGGGTCGAGCGCGTCGTCGATCCAGCCCAGCTCGGCGACCGAGGCGCCGCGCTCGCGCCACGACCTGCGCAGCCGCTCGCGCGCGCCCTCGACCAGCCGCCTGCGCAGCTTGCCGCGGATCTCCCAGATCTCCCGGTCGGAGATCTTCTGGATGCCCTCCCAGCCGCGGGCGCGCTCGATCAGCGAGGGCAGCTCGCGGCCCGCCAGCTCCATGAACTCGCGCCCGACCCACGTGGGCGCGTGCACGCCGTTGGTGATCGAGCCGATCGGCACCTCGTCGAGGTCGAAGCCGGGCCACAGGTCCTTGAACATCTCCCGGCTGACCGCGCCGTGCAGCTCGGAGACGCCGTTGACGCGCTGGGCCAGGCGCATGCCCATGACGGCCATGTTGAAGCGGCCGGGCTCGGCCTCGGCGCCCAGGGCCAGGATGCGCTCGACGGGCACGGTCGGCCAGGCGGAGTCGCCGCCGAAGTGGCGTTCGATCAGGTCGCAGGGGAAACGGTCGATGCCGGCGGGCACCGGCGTGTGCGTGGTGAACACCGTCCCGGCGCGGACGGCCTCCAGCGCCTCGTCGAACGACATGCGTGACTCGGTCAGCTCGCGGATGCGCTCCAGGCCGAGGAAGCCGGCGTGGCCCTCGTTGGTGTGGAAGACCTCGGGCTCGGCGTGGCCGGTGATGCGGCAGTAGGCCCTGATGGCGCGGACGCCGCCCACGCCCAGCAGCAGTTCCTGCATGAGCCGGTGGTCGGTGCCGCCGCCGTAGAGGCGGTCGGTGACGTCGCGGGCGGCGGTGTCGTTGTCGGCCACGTCGGAGTCGAGCAGCAGCAGCGGCACCCGGCCCACCTGCGCCACCCAGACCTGGGCGTGCAGGACGCGGCCCTCGGGCAGGCCGAGACGGATCTTGACGGGTTCGTCGCCGTCCTTCAGCAGGGTCAGCGGCAGCCCGCCGGCGTCGAGCGCCGGGTAGTGCTCGAGCTGCCAGCCCTCCGGCGAGAGCGACTGGGTGAAGTAGCCGTGGCGATAGAGCAGGCCGACCGCGAGGATCGGCACGCCCAGGTCGCTGGCCGCCTTGAGGTGGTCGCCGGCGAGGATGCCGAGACCGCCTGAGTACTGGGGCATCGCGGCGGCGATGCCGTATTCGGGGGAGAAGTAGGCGATGGCGCGGGCGACGTCGGGCAGCGTCTGGTACCAGCGCGGCGATGTCATGTATTCGCGCAGGTCATCTGCTGCGTCGGCGAGACGGCGGAGGAAACGGCGGTCGGCGGCCAGCTCGTTGAGCCGGGCCGGTGTGACGGCGCCGAGCAGGGCCACGGGGTCGTGACCGACCTGTTCCCACAGGGCCGCGTCGACCTCGGCGAAGAGGTCCAGCGTCTCCGGGTGCCAGGACCAGCGGAGATTGTGCACGAGCTCGCCCAGGGCGGCCATCTCCGCGGGCAGGACGGTGCGGACGGTAAACCGGCGGATAGCTCTCACGTTTCTGCACCCTACGGGCTAGGAGGGACCTCTCAGTCCTTCACCCCCAAGAAGCCCCTTCAAACCCCAGCCCGGAACAAGCATGAAGCCGGACGATTGGGGCAACTTTCCTCTTTGTTGGCTCTCCCGGGAACACACTCGGGAGGTCTATCCGCTGCTGTCCACTATTTACGTGCAAGGATCGTTACTGCCGGGGTAGGCCGTATCCAGCGGTCCCGCGCGGTTGCGAAATCTTGCACATACGGAAAGCCTCCGGCGGCGCCGAGCGCGCCGTCGCAAACCCTGCGAATGCGATGATCGGACGAATTCCCATCACGGACATCTCCCCCGTCGTCGACTGCGGGCAGTGGCCCGCCAAGGCGGTCGCCGGCGAGACCTTCCAGGTCTCGGCGACCGTCTTCCGAGAAGGCCACGACGCCGTGGCCGCGGGCGTGGTGCTCACCTCGCCCGACGGACAGCGTGGCCGCCTGAAACCCATGCGCGAGCTCGCCCCCGGCACCGACCGCTGGGGCGTTGACGTGTGCCTGCCGGCCGAGGGCGACTGGATGTTCCGCGTGGAGGCGTGGAGCGATCCGATCAGGACGTGGCTGCACGACGCCGAGATCAAGATCCCGCGCGGCCTCGACACCGACCTCATGTGCGAGGAGGGGGCCCGGCTGTTCGAGCGGGCCGCCAAGGCCGTCCGTACGGCCGAGTGCCCCGCGCCCGGCGGCCAGGCGGGCCCCGGCAACGGGCACTCCAGGAACGGCATGGGCAACAGCAAGGGCAACGGCAACGGCGACAGCGCGTGCGGGCACCGGGCCGCGCTGCTGTCGGTGGCGGCCACGCTGCGGGACGAGGAGCTCGACCCGCGCGCCCGGCTGTCCATCGCCCAGCTCCCCGAGACGGCCGCGCTGCTGGCGGCGCATCCGTTCCGCGAGCTGGTGACCAGGGCCAAGCCGTACAAGGTCAGGGTCGACCGGCGCAGGGCGCTCTACGGCTCCTGGTACGAGTTCTTCCCCAGGTCCGAGGGCGCGGTCGTCACCGAGTCCGGCGTCTCCAGGTCCGGCACCTTCCAGACCGCGGCCAAGCGGCTGCCCGCCATCGCCAAGATGGGCTTCGACGTCGTCTACCTGCCGCCGATCCATCCCATCGGCCAGACCTTCCGCAAGGGCCGCAACAACACGCTCAGTCCCGAGCCCGACGAGCCCGGCTCGCCGTGGGCGATCGGCTCGGAGGACGGCGGCCACGACGCCGTCCATCCCGACCTGGGCACCCTTGAGGACTTCGACGAGTTCGTCAGCCGCACCCGCGCCCTGGGCATGGAGGTCGCGCTCGACTTCGCCCTGCAGTGCGCCCCCGACCACCCGTGGGTCAAGGAGCACCCGGAGTGGTTCACGATCCGGGCGGACGGGACGATCGCCTACGCCGAGAACCCGCCGAAGAAGTACCAGGACATCTACCCGATCAACTTCGACAGGGATCCCGAGGGCATCTTCGCCGAGGTCCGGCGGGTGCTGCGGCACTGGATGGACCACGGCGTGCGGATCTTCCGGGTGGACAACCCGCACACCAAGCCGGTGGCGTTCTGGGAGCGCCTGCTGGCCGACATCCACGCGACCGACCCGGACGTGGTGTTCCTGGCCGAGGCGTTCACCCGGCCCGCGATGCTCCAGACGCTCGCCAAGACGGGGTTCCACCAGTCGTACACGTATTACACGTGGAAGAACTCCAAGTTCGACGTGGAGACGTACCTGTCGGAGCTCTCGCACGAGACGTCCGCGTTCCTGCGGCCGAACCTGTTCGTCAACACCCCGGACATCCTGCACGAGTACCTGCAGCACGGCGGCGTGCCGGCGTTCAGGATCAGGGCCGTGCTGGCCGCTCTCACGTCGCCGACCTGGGGGGTCTACTCCGGGTACGAGCTGGCCGAGAACGTTCCGGTGCGCCCGGGGAGTGAGGAATACCTAGATAGTGAGAAATATCAGTACAAGCCACGCGACTGGGCGGCCGCCGAACGCGACGGAAGGACCCTCGCCCCGCTCATCACCCATCTGAATTTGTTCCGAAGAGCGCATCCGGCGCTGCAGGAATTGCGTAACCTACGGTTCCACAGGGTCGACCATCCGGACATCGTCTGCTTCTCCAAACGGCTTCCGGGCGCCTACGACACGGCCACACGAAGGCACGGGCTGGGCGACGTCGTTCTGGCGGTTGTCAATCTGGATCCTCACCACACCCACGAGGCGACGGTAGATCTCGACCTGCCCGCCATCGGTCTCGACTGGAACGCCGAGTTCGTCGTGGACGACGAGCTGTCGGGCGAGTCCTACCGCTGGAGGCAGAGCAACTATGTGCGTCTCGACCCTCACATCCAGCCTGCCCACATTCTCACCGTACGAGCCGCGCCACGGTAGAACAGAATTCAGCGGGGAGTCTTCAACGTGTGTGAAAGCGCCCTCCTCATGAGCCCCCTCTGGGGGAGCCCATGAGCTCCACACCCATTCCCAACACCTTTGACGAGGAAAAGCCGCGCGATCCTTACTGGTACAAGCGCGCCGTCTTCTACGAGGTTCTGATCAGGGGATTCGCCGACTCCAACGGCGACGGGACCGGGGACATCAGAGGTCTGATCAGCAAGCTCGACTACCTGCAGTGGCTGGGCGTCGACTGCCTCTGGCTGCTGCCCCTGTACGAGTCGCCGCTGCGTGACGGCGGCTACGACATCGCCGACTTCATGAAGATCCTGCCCGAGTTCGGGGATCTGGGAGACTTCGTGAAGCTGGTCGACGAGGCACACAAACGCGGCATGCGGGTGATCGCCGACCTCGTCATGAACCACACCAGCGACGCCCATCCCTGGTTCCAGGCCTCCAGGCACGACCCGGAAGGCCCGTTCGGCGACTTCTACGTCTGGTCGGACACCGATGAGAAGTACCAGGACGCCCGGATCATCTTCATCGACACCGAGACGTCCAACTGGACCTACGACCCGGTGCGCGGCCAGTACTACTGGCACCGCTTCTTCCACCACCAGCCCGACCTCAACTACGAGAACCCGGACGTGCAGGAGGCCATGCTGGAGGTGCTGCGGTTCTGGCTGGACCTCGGCATCGACGGCTTCCGCCTGGACGCGGTGCCCTACCTCTTCGAGGAGGAGGGCACCAACTGCGAGAACCTGCCCAGGACGCACGAGTACCTCAAGAGCATCAGGCGCGAGGTCGACCGGCTCTTCCCGGACCGGGTCCTGCTCGCCGAGGCGAATCAGTGGCCTTCGGACGTGGTGGAATATTTCGGCGATCCGGTAGGCGGCGGGGACGAATGCCACATGGCCTTCCATTTCCCGCTCATGCCCCGCATTTTCATGGCGGTCCGCCGGGAGTCCCGTTACCCCATTTCCGAAATTTTGGCACAAACGCCGAAAATTCCGGAACATTGCCAGTGGGGGATTTTCCTGCGGAACCATGATGAGCTGACGCTCGAAATGGTGACCGACGAAGAACGCGACTACATGTACACGGAGTACGCCAAAGATCCGCGTATGCGGGCGAATGTCGGCATCCGCCGGCGGCTGGCTCCCCTGCTGGAGAACGACCGCAACCAGATCGAGCTGTTCACCGCGCTGCTCCTGTCGCTGCCGGGCTCTCCCGTGCTCTACTACGGCGACGAGATCGGCATGGGCGACAACATCTGGCTCGGCGACCGCGACGGCGTCCGTACCCCGATGCAGTGGGACCCCGACCGCAACGCCGGGTTCTCCGACTGCGACCCCGGACGGCTCTACCTGCCCGTGATCATGGACCCGATCTACGGCTACCAGGCGATCAACGTCGAGGCCCACCAGAAGAACGCGGGCTCGCTGCTCCACTGGACCAAGCGGATGATCGAGATCCGCAAACGTCACCCCGTCTTCGGGCTCGGCGAGTTCGCCGAGCTCAACTCCTCCAACCCCAGCGTGCTCGCGTTCGTCCGGGAGCTGGGCGACGACCGGATGTTGTGCGTCAACAACCTGTCGCGCTTCCCGCAACCGGTCGAGCTTGACCTGCGCAGATTCGTCGGCGTCTCCCCCGTGGAAACCATGGGAGGGGTCCCATTCCCGGCAATTGGCGAACTACCGTATCTTTTGACGCTTCCCGGGCATGGGTTCTATTGGTTCACACTCCCACCGGCACACACCCAGGAGGAGTAGGGCGTGATAGAGGAGCTCCTTGCCGCATGGATCGGCCGCCAACGATGGTTCGGCGGCAAGGGGCGCCCGATCGACGATCTGTCGATCGAGTCGGACGTCGTACTGACGCCAGGGCTCCGGCACCTGATCGTGGCCGTCTGGCAGGACGGCGCGCGGGACCGGTACCAGATCTTCCTGGGCGAGCGGCACGACCTGCCCGACCGGCTCAACCACGCCCTCATCGGCAGCCTCGGCGACACCTACTTCTACGACGCCGTCCATGACGCCGACAGCATGAGCTGGCTGCTGGAGGGCATGGCGGGCGACGAGACCCGCAGCGGGCTGCGCATGCGGCACGCGCCCGGCGTCGTCATCGACACCTCCCAGCGCAGCCTGGTGCTGGGGGCCGAGCAGTCGAACACCTCGCTCGTGTACGGCGACTCCTACATCTGCAAGATGTTCCGCCGGCTCATCCCGGGCGTCAATCCGGAGCTGGAGATCATCAGCGCCCTGGCCGCCCGGAGCGCGCCGAACATCGCCCAGCCGTACGGGTGGATCGAGGCCGACGTGGACGGCACGGACACCACGCTCGCCTTCATGCAGGAGTACCTGTCCAACGCCAACGACGGCTGGGACCTCGCGCTGGCCAGCGTCCGCGACCTGTACGCCTCGCTGCCGGGGGTCACCGCCGCCGACGCGGGCGGCGACTTCGCCGCCGAGTCCGTACGGCTGGGCGTCGCCACCGCCCGCGTCCACCACGAGCTGGCGGCGGCGTTCCCCACCGAGCTGGTCGAGATTCCCGAGGTCAAACGCATGGCCGAGGGCTTCCGGCGGCAGCTCGGGCGGGCCATGGCCGAGGTGCCAGAACT
Organism: Nonomuraea sp. NPDC005730; assembly: GCF_040630865.1. Taxonomy (NCBI): domain Bacteria; kingdom Bacillati; phylum Actinomycetota; class Actinomycetes; order Streptosporangiales; family Streptosporangiaceae; genus Nonomuraea; species Nonomuraea sp. NPDC005730. The sequence goes on along the minus strand of NZ_JBEXYK010000028.1, from coordinate 84,381 downwards.
GCGGCGGCACGTGACGGCCCTGGAGGACGCCTACCACCAGGTGGAACTGCTCACCAGGGAAGTGCCCGTGCAGCGCGTTCACGGGGATTACCACCTGGGCCAGGTGATGCGCACGCCCACCGACTGGGTGGTGCTCGACTTCGAGGGCGAGCCGGGGCAGCCGCTGGCCGAGCGCCGGGCGCTGTCGTCGCCGCTGCGGGACGTGGCCGGCATGCTGCGCTCGTTCGACTACGCGGCCAGGCACCTGCTGGCCGACCACCCGCAGGCCGCCGAGCTCCAGCCCCGGGCCGAGGCATGGGCCGACCGCAACCGCACCGCGTTCCTGGACGGCTACCGGGAGGGCGGCGGCATGATCACGGTCGGGGACGCGGCGCTGCTGCGGGCGTTCGAGCTGTCCAAGGCGGTGTACGAGGTGGTCTACGAGGCCCGCAACCGCCCGTCGTGGGTCTCCATCCCGTTGGCCGCCTTCCACCCCCGCCCCGCCTGACCGGCGGGGCGCCCCGAGGCGGCCCGGGGGTCAGCGCAGCTCTTCGACCAGGCCGGGCAGGCCCTCGGCGCCGTGGCCGCGGGCGGTGCGCTGATCGACGATCGCCTTCAGCGGCAGCAGGAGGTCGGGCTTGACCTGCTGCTCCCTGAAGGCACGCACCAGGTTCTCCAGGCCGGACCTGTTGATCTCCAGGTTCGACACCAGAGTCGTGTAGTCGCGCGACTCCACTGACTTGACCCACTCGGGTTGCGCGGCGGCCATCGCGTTGAGCCACGGGACCAGGAGGTTGCTGGTGAATTCGGTCAACGGATAGCCGGCCGAGTCGACGAGTGCGACCGCCTCCAGGAAGCCGGCGATCTGGCCGTACATGCCGGTGAGCATGGCCAGGTCGAGCAGCGGGGCCAGGCCGGGGTCCGTGCCGACGAAGCGCGGCTCGGCCATCGCGCGGAACGCCTCCTCGAAGCGGTCGAACGCCGCCTGCGAACCGCTGTAGAGCACGAGCGCGCCGGGCCGGCCGACCATCTGGGGCACGGCCATGATGCCGCCGTCCACGTAGTCGCCGCCGCGTGCGGTCACCCATTCGGCCGCCTGGCGGGCCTCGACGGGCCTGCCGGTGGTCAGGTTCGCCACGACGCGGCCCGCCAGCGGGGTGTCGGCCAGCAGCTCGTACACGGCCGGGTAGTCGAGCACGCAGACGATCACCAGCGGGCTCGCCGCGACCGCCTCCGCCACCGTCGCGGCGCGGGTGGCGCCCCTGGCGACCAGGGGCTCGGCCTTGTCCGCCGAACGGTTCCACACGGTGACGCGGTGTCCGGCGTCCAGCAGGCTGCCGGCGAGCGCCGCGCCCATGAGGCCGAGACCGATGATGGAAATTTCTTCTGACATTTCGGGATTCCTTAGGTTCTGACGGATGCGTTCACCCTGCCCGCTGGGGGTTATGGTCTGATTCGGAGTTGCTTATGGGGGGCGGAGTGCGGTTCGGGGTGCTGGGGGCGCTCGCCGTTTGGGGGGCCGGCGGCGAGCCTGTCCAGGTGCTGGAGGTCAAGGTCCGGGCGCTGCTGGCCGACCTGCTGATCCACGCCGGGCGGCCGGTCTCCGCCGACCGGCTCATCGAGGACCTGTGGGGCGGCAGGCCGCCGGCGAACGCCCTGGCCGCGCTCCGGGTGAAGGTGTCGCAGTTGCGCCGGGTGCTGGGCGACCGGGAGCTGGTGGCGTACCGGGCGCCGGGATACGTGCTGCGGGTCGAGCCCGAGGACGTGGACGCCGGACGGTTCGCCGACCTCGTCGGGCAGGCGCAGCGCAGCGCCGACCCGCGAACCCGCGCCGGGCTGCTGCGGCAGGCCCTCGACCTGTGGCGGGGAGCCGCCTTCGCGGAGTTCGCCGACGAGGAGTTCGCCAGGGCCGCCGTGGCCCGGCTGGACGAGCAGCGGCTGGTGGCGCTGGAGGAGCTGGCCGAGGCGCGGCTCGGGCTGGGCGAGCACGGGCTGCTGGCGGCCGAGCTGGCCGACCTGGTGGCCGAGCACCCGTTCCGCGAGCGGCTGCGGGCCGCGCACGTACGGGCCCTGTACCGGGCGGGACGGCAGGGGGAGGCGCTGGCCAGCTACGCCGACCTGCGGACGCGGCTGGCCGACGAGCTCGGGCTCGACCCCGGTCCCGAGCTGGTCGCGCTGCACCAGGCGATCCTTGAGCAGGACCCGGCGCTCGACGGGCCGGGGCGGCGGCGGACGAACCTGCCCGCGCCGCTCACCGGCCTCGTGGGCCGGGAGGAGGCGGTGGCGGAGGTGCGCGCCCTGCTGCGCGCGAACCGGCTGGTCACGCTGACGGGCCCCGGCGGGGTCGGCAAGACCCGCCTCGCGCTCGCCGCGGCGGACTCCCCCGGGCCGCCCGGCTTCGCCGGCGGGGTGTGGCTGGTGGAGCTGGCGGGGCTGCGCGCCGGGGCGCCGGCGGTCGAGGTGACCGAGGCGGTCGCGGGGGTGCTCGGCCTGCGGGACGACGTGGGCGGCGCGGCGAAGGACCTGACCGCGCGGCTGGCCGGTGTCCTGGAGGGCACCCGGACGCTGCTCGTCCTGGACAACTGCGAACACGTCGTCGAGCAGGTCGCCGCGCTGGCCGGGCGGCTGCTGCGGGCCGCTCCCGGGCTGCGCGTCCTGGCCACCAGCCAGGAGTCGCTGCGCATCGAGGGCGAGGCCCTGTGGAGCGTGCCGCCGCTGGGACGGGAGGCGGCGGCGGAGCTGTTCGCCGCGCGCGCGGGCATCGAGCCGGACGCCGACGTCGCCGAGATCTGCGCCCGGCTGGACGGCATCCCGCTGGCCCTGGAGCTGGCCGCGACCCGGATGCGCACGCTCACCCCGCGCCAGCTCGCCGAACGGCTGGACGACCGGTTCAGGGTGCTCGCCTCCGGCCGGCGCGGCGCGCCCGCGCGGCAGCAGACGTTGCGCGCGATGATCGACTGGAGCTGGGAGCTGCTGGGCGAGGACGAGCGCGTCGTGCTGCGGCGGCTGGCCGTGCACGCCGACGGGTGCACGCTGGAGGCGGCCGAGGAGGTCTGCGCCGAGCCGGGCGTGGACGTCCTGGAGGCGGTGGCCAGGCTGGTGGACCGCTCGCTGGTGGTGCGGGCGTGGGGCGACGGGGAGCCGCGGTTCCGGCTGCTGGAGTCGGTGGCGGCGTACTGCGTGGAGCGGCTGGAGGCGGCCGGCGAGCCGGCGGAGGTACGGCTCCGGCACGTGCGCCACTACACGGGCCTGGCCGAGCGGGTGGAGCCGTACCTGCGGGGGCACGGGCAGCGGCGCGCGCTCGCCCAGCTCGACGCCGAGGGCGGCAACCTGCGCGCGGCGCTGGAGACGGCGGTGCGGCTCGGCGCGGCGGCCGAGGCGCTGCGGCTGGTGAACGCACTGGCCTGGTACTGGGTGCTGCGCGGCCGGCTGGGCGAGGGCGAGCGGGCGCTGGAGGCGGCGCTCGCGATCGCGACGGACGACGATCCGGGCGCCCCGCAGGCCAGGGCGTGGCTGGCGGGTATGCGGCTGCTGGTGGGTCAGCCGCCAGGCCCGGACGTGACGAAACTGTTCGCGGCCGTCCAGGACGCCCGGGAGCGGGCCAGGGCGCGGTGGTTCGTCGGCTTCGCCCTGTTCGGGTACGACGATCTGTCGGTCAGCGTCGGCATGATCGAGACGGCGTTGTCGGAGTTCGGCGAACTGGACGACGAGTGGGGCATGGCCGCCACCCTGACCGTCCGGGCCAGATGGGCCGGGATGCGCGGCGATTTGGAGGGCATGCGGCGCGACGGCGAGCGCGGCCTGGCGCTGTTCAGGCGGACCGGGGACCGCTGGGGCGAGCTGCGGGCGGCGGAATGCCTGGGCAGCCACGCCGAGATCATCGGCGACTACGACCGCGCCGCCGGGCTGCGGGCGGAGGGCCTGCGCATGGCCGAGGAGCTGGGCCTGTGGAGCTCGGTCTCCGACGCGTTGTCCCGCCTGGGCCGGATCGCCATGCTGCGGGGCGACCACGCGGCGGCCGACGACCACCACGAGCGGGCCAGGCGGCTGGCGGTGTCGCAGTCGAACCGTCCGGCCGAGGAGTTCGCCGAGATCGGGCTGGCGCTCGGCGCGCGCCGCCAGGGACGGCTCGACGAGGCCGAACGGCTGCTGCTGACCTGGCTGGACTGGGTGCTGGACGTCGCCGGCGAGCCGGGCGCGGCGCTGATCCTGGCGGAACTGGGGTTCGTGGCCGAGCTGCGCGGGGACGCGGCGGGCGCGCTGGAGTTCCAGCTTCGCGGGCTGGCCGCCGCCCGCAAGGTGGGCGACCCGCGCGCGACCGCCCTCGGGCTGGAGGGGCTGGCGGGGGCGCGGGCCCTCGGCGGCCGGTACGCGGACGCGGCGCGGCTGCTCGGGAAGGCCGCCGCGCTCAGGGCGTCCGTCGGGGCGCCGCTGCCGGCGGGCGAGCGGGGGGACGTGGACCGGATCACGGCGGTCGTGACGGCGGCCCTGGGCGCGGCGGCGCTGGCGACCGGCCTGGCCGAAGGGGCCGGCATGCCGGTGGACGAGCTCCTGGAGGACACCTCGGGCGCCTGATCGCCTCATGCAGGACGTGTCCGGCCACGACACGGCCAAGGATCATCCATGACGATCCCGCATACTTCTGCGATCATCCCGGGATTTTGCACATTCGGTGATTGTCGCCGTGAAAGCGGGCAGTGCCAGAGATGGACGGTCATCATAAGGCAGGGTTGGGAGCATGCCCATGAGGACAGAGCTCGACCGCCTCGCTGGCGGGGCGCACCACGATCCGCACTCCGTGCTCGGAGCACACCCGGTCTCGGGCGGCGTGGTGTTCCGCGCGCTGCGCCCGCTGGCCGAGCGGGTGCAGGTGGTGCTCGACGACGGCACGGCCCACGACATGAGACACCAGGCCCACGGCGTGTTCGAGGCCACGGTCGCCGGGCTGGACAAGGTGCCCGACTACACCCTGCGCGTCCGGTACGCCGGTGGCGAGCCGTACGAGGTCAGGGACCCGTACCGGCATTGGCCCACGCTGGGCGAGGTGGACCTGCACCTCATCGGCGAGGGGCGGCACGAGCGGCTGTGGGAGGTCCTGGGCGCCCGGGTGATGGAGCACCAGGACGTGCAGGGCACCGCGTTCGCCGTCTGGGCGCCGAACGCGCGCGGCATCAGGGTCGTCGGCGACTTCAACCACTGGGACGGCACCGCCTACCCGATGCGCTCGCTCGGCCGGTCGGGCGTGTGGGAGCTGTTCGTCCCCGGGCTGGCGGCCGGTGAGCGGTACAAGTTCCAGATCCTCGGCGCCGACGGGCTCTGGCGCGACAAGGCCGACCCCATGGCCCGGCGCACCGAGGTGCCTCCGATGACCGCCTCCGTGATCGACGAGTCCGCCTACACCTGGGCCGACGACGACTGGATGACCGCGCGGCGCGACCGGCCGGCGCAGCTCGGGCCGATGAGCGTCTACGAGGTGCACCTCGGCTCGTGGCGGCCGGGGCTGTCCTACCTGGAGCTGGCCGACCAGCTCTCCGACTACGTGGCCGACATGGGGTTCACGCACGTCGAGCTGCTGCCGGTGGCCGAGCATCCGTTCGGCGGCTCGTGGGGCTACCAGGTGACGTCCTACTACGCGCCGACGGCCAGGTTCGGCACGCCCGACGAGTTCCGGCACTTCGTGGACCGCATGCACCAGCGCGGCATCGGCGTGCTGCTGGACTGGGTGCCGGCCCACTTCCCCATGGACGAGTGGGCCCTGGCCCGCTTCGACGGCACCCCGCTGTACGAGCACGCCGACCCGGCCAGGGGCGAGCACCCCGACTGGGGCACCTACGTCTTCGACTTCGGCCGCAGGGAGGTCAAGAACTTCCTGGTCGCGAACGCGCTCTACTGGCTGCAGGAGTTCCACGTGGACGGCCTGCGCGTGGACGCGGTCGCCTCGATGCTCTACCTCGACTACTCGCGCCGCGAGGGCGAGTGGACCCCCAACGTCTACGGCGGCCGGGAGAACCTCGACGCGGTCGAGTTCCTCAAGGAGATGAACTCGGTCTGCTACCGGGAGGCTCCGGGCATCTCGACCGTCGCCGAGGAGTCGACGGCCTGGCCCGGCGTGTCGCGGCCGGTGCACCTGGGCGGCCTCGGCTTCGGGTTCAAGTGGAACATGGGCTGGATGCACGACACGCTCGAATACCTGCGCCGCGAGCCGATCTTCCGCCAGTACCACCACCATCAGATGACGTTCTCCCTCATCTACGCCTATTCCGAGAACTACGTGCTGCCGCTGTCCCATGACGAGGTGGTGCACGGCAAGGGCTCGCTGCTCGGCAAGATGCCGGGGGACGAATGGCAGCGTTTCGCCCAGCTCAGGGCGTTGCTGGCGTTCATGTGGGCGCATCCGGGCAAGCAGTTGTTGTTCATGGGCGGCGAGTTCGGCCAGGGCTCGGAGTGGTCGGAGGAGCGCGGGCTCGACTGGTGGGTGCTGGAGTTCGACGGGCACAAGGGCGTGCAGCGGCTCGTCCGCGACCTCAACAGGCTCTACAAGGAGACCCCGGCGCTGTGGGAGCAGGACGCCAGACCGGAGGGGTTCCGCTGGATCGACGCCGACGACGCGTCCGGGAACACGTTCTCGTTCGTCCGGTACGCGGCCGACGGGTCGGCGGCGGCCTGCGTGGTCAACTTCAGCGGCAGCGCGCACGAGAACTACCGGCTCGGCCTGCCCTACGGCGGCCACTGGGCGGAGGTCGTCAACACCGACGCCTACGACTACTGGGGCAGCGGCGTGGGCAACATGGGAGGGGTCGAGGCCGAGGCCGAGCCGTGGCACGGGCTGCCGTTCTCCACGACGTTGCGGGTGCCGCCGCTGGGCGCGGTGTGGCTGACCAAGGAGGCGCCGCCGGAGTCGTCCGAGCCGTCCGCGTCGTCGGAGTCGTCCGCGTCGTCGGAGTCGTCCGGGTCGTCCGGGTCTTCGGGGCCGCTGAACGTTTGAGGTGCGTGCGCTGAAAGTTCGGTGAGAAACAGGGCCGGGCTCTGTGCTGGCGGGATAAATCGCCCTAAACTCCGAGATCATCCCCTTCGGAGGACGCGTGCGATTTCGCCCCCTGATCGTGTGCTCGATCGTGCTGGCCCTGTTATCGGCCCCCGTCCCGGCGTTCGCCGACGACCCCGCGGCGACGCCGACGCCGGCGCCCTCCCAGAGCAGCAAGCTGGAGGAGGGCCTCGCGCTCGACGGCGACACCACCCGCGCCATCGTGGAGCTGACCGACGCCGCGCAGCACGAGCCGGTGGCCGGCGCGGCGGCGGCCCAGAGCGTCGACGTGCTGCTGCAGCCGCAGAGTCAGCCGTTCATGGTGGTGGAGGGCACCGCCGAGGAGCTGGCGAAGCTGGCCGAGGACCCGCGCGTCACCTCCATCCACCGCGACCGGACGTACGCGCCGGCCGAGGTGGGGGCCAACATCACCCAGATCGGCGCGGACAAGGCCCACGAGAAGAACCTCACCGGCGCGGGCCAGAACATCGTCGTCCTGGACACCGGGATCGACCGCGACCACCCGTACTTCGGGGGCAGGCTCGCCGGTGAGGCGTGCTTCTCGGCCGTGGAGAGCGACGTGGAGTCGCTCTGCCCGAACGGGCAGCCCCAGCAGACCGGCGAGGGCGCGGCCGACGCCACCACCGCCAAGTGCCTGTCCGGCGGCGTGAACCTGTGCGAGCACGGCACGCACGTCGCCGGCATCGCGGCGGGCAGCGGCGGCGTGGCCCCGGGCGCCGGGATCATCGCGGTGCAGGTGTTCAGCCGGGTGAACGACGAGGACACCTGCATGGGCGAGTCGTCGTGCCTGCTGGCCTTCGAGTCGTCGCTGCGGCTGGCCATGGACTACGTGGCCACGCTCACCCAGCCCGTCGCGGCGGTGAACCTGAGCCTGGGCGGCGCGTTGTCGGAGACCGACTGCGACGCCACCGAGGAGGGCGCGGTCTTCAAGCCGAAGATCGACGCCCTGCTGGCCAAGGGCATCGCGACCGTGGTCGCCGCCGGGAACGAGTTCTTCGAGGGCGCCTCCTACCCCGCCTGCGTCTCCTCGGCGGTCGCGGTCGGCGCGAACGACGGCGCCGACGCCATCGCCGACTTCTCCAACCGGGGCTCGCTGGTCGACTTCTTCGCCCCGGGCGTGGACATCCAGTCCTCGGTGCCGGACAACCAGATGGCCACGCACAGCGGCACCTCGATGGCGACGCCGCACGTCGCCGGCGCGCTGGCGCTGATGAAGGCCGCCTCGCCGCAGACGCCCGTCGCCGACCTGATCAACACGCTGAAGACCACGGGCCGGCCCTACCAGTACGAGGCCAACGGCGCCCAGGTCACCACCCCCCGCCTGGACGTGGGCGCCGCCCTGGCCGGCACCGGCACCCAGCCGCCGATCACGCAGGCGCCGACGGCCGCCCCCACGGACGACCCCGAGCCCGACCCGACGGACGGCAGCGGCCCGACGCCCGAGCCCGACCCCACGGACGACGGGCAGCCGGCGCCGGCCCCCACGTCCTCGGTCACGCCGGTCCCGCTGCCCACCGTCACGGTGACGGTGACCGTCACGCCGACCCCCGCCCCGTCGGCCGCCGCCGTCTGCACACGCGGCACGGCCGGCGCCAGGATGGCGGCCGGCAAGTGGGCCGTGGAGATCCACCGCAGCAGCGGGACGATCCCCGACAACGCGCTGAACTGCTACCTGAAGCTGATCGGCAAGGCCAGCAAGGTGTTCCCCGAGCTGACGAAGGCGTCGTCGCTGGGCAAGGCGTACCGGGTGCTGAAGGGCACGAAGACGGCCCGCGACAAGCTGGACAGCGCGCTGCTGACGGCCTGGCTCAACTGGGCGCACGGCAGGAACGGCACCACCGTGCTGACCGCCGCCGAGAAGGTGCGGCTGAGCGGCGCGGCGTCGAAGGCGGCCCTGAGGAAGGCGACGAAGAACGTGATCAAGTCGCTCTGAGGCAGCGTCACCAAGGGAAGGGCCGGTCGGTTCCGACCGGCCCTTCCGTCTTCCCCGCCACATGGCAAAAACCCGCTCAGCTTTCACTGCTTTCACATAGGTCACCGACATCACACATGTCACACCAGGGGATGGACACCTCACACCGGACGGTCTGACCCTCGGAGGACTAAGTGAGGCTACGGTCCCTGCTCGCCGGCGCTGCCGCGCTGGCCACGACATCCGCCGTGCTGTGCGCGGCGCCACCCGCCGACGCGCGCGACACCGGCGACCCGGTCATCAGCCCCGCCCTGGTCGCGGAGGTCAAGGCCAAGAGCAAGGTCCGGTCGATCATCCAGCTCAAGCCGGGGCAGAACGTGCAGGCCGTGGCCAAGGATCTCGAACAGGCCTCCGAGGGCAGCCGGGTGCTGGAGGCGGCGCAGTCGCCCCACTTCTTCGTCGCCGAGCTGGACGGCAAGACGCTGGCCCAGCTCAGGAAGGACGACCGCGTCCAGGCGGTCTACAAGGACGAGCTGCGCCCTGCCGTCCTGGACACGAGCACCCGGATCATCGGCTCCGACCGGGCCAACGCGGCCGGCTGGACGGGCAGGGGCTTCACGGTGGCCGTCCTCGACACGGGCATCGACCGCGACCACCCGTTCTTCGCCGGCCGGATCGTGGACGAGGCGTGCTTCTCCTCCTCCGACGCCAGTGACGGCTCGGTCTCGCTCTGCCCGAACAGCCAGCCGAGCCAGACCGGCCCGGGGTCCGCCGACGCCGAGACCGCCCAGTGCGTCGTGAACGGCGTCAACGCCTGCTCGCACGGCACGCACGTCGCGGGCATCGCCGCGGGCCGGATGACGACCGGCGCCCCCTCCAACGGCGTCGCGCCCGCCGCGGGCATCCTGCCGATCCAGGTGTTCAGCCGCATCGACAGCGCGATGACGTGCGCGGTCATCGGCACCCAGGCGCCCTGCTTCCTCAGCTACACCTCCGACCAGAAGCTGGCGCTGGAGTACGTCGCGCGGGTGGCCGCGGCCCAGCACGTCGCCGCGGCGAACCTGAGCCTGGGCGGCGGCGGGCCGTACCGCGAGAACTGCGACTCCGACCCGAGCGCGGCGGGCCTCAAGCCGGACTTCGACACACTGATCTCCCTCGGGGTCGCGCCCGTGGTCGCGGCCGGCAACAACGGCTTCCCCGACGGCGTCTCGGCGCCGGCCTGCATCTCCTCCGCCGTCGCGGTGGGCGCCACCGACGACCGGGACGCGGTGGCCGACTTCTCCAACCGGGGACCGCTGCTCGACCTGCTCGCGCCGGGCGTGGGCATCAGGTCGTCGGTGCCCGACGACACCTACGCCGACAAGAGCGGCACGTCGATGGCCACGCCGCACGTGGCGGGGGCGTTCGCGCTGATGCGGCAGGCGTACCCGAACTTCACGGTGGCGCAGAGCCTGCAGCGGTTGCAGGCCACGGGCCGGAGCATCGGCTACCCCGCCGGCGGCGCCCAGGCGCGCACCGCTCGTATCGACGTGTTCAGCGCCACGGCCCCGAGTGCTCCCAAAGCCTGAGACCAGCACGTACGAGAGGGCCGGACGGGACGATCCGGCCCTTTCGCGTACCAGAACAAGAAGCGGTAACAGAACACAAGCGCCTCTCTGACATCTCTTGTCCAATATCTACACTTCTTTACACAAACGCCCCCTGACCCCCCGGAGGATCAGTTGAGACTCATGTCTCTGCTGGCCGGTGCGATCACCCTCGCCGCCACCGCTGCGACGATGGTCGCCACCCCCGCCCTGGCCGACCCCGAGTCCAAGATCGACCCGGCTGTGACCTCGGCCGGCGAGCACCGCGTCATCGTCCGCGTCCGCCAGCCCGCCCAGGTGCAGTCGGCCCTGGCCGGCGCGGAAGGGGTCAGGCAGGACAAGCGGAACGTCGTGGCCACGCCGCCCGCCGAGCTGGCGGGCAAGCTCGACTTCTTCGTCTACCGCGGCACCCGCGCCGAGCTGGAGAAGGTCGCCGAGCAGGCGGACGTCGTCTCGATCCGCAAGGACCGGCTCAACGAGCCCTCGCTGGCGCAGAGCGTCCCGCTGATCGGCGCCGACCGGGCGCACCGGCAGGGCTTCACCGGCAAGGGCACCGCCGTCGCGATCATCGACTCCGGGATCGACAACGACCACCCGGCCTTCGGCCGCCGCATCGCGGCCCAGGCGTGCTTCTCCGCCACCGACCCGGCCGACGGCTCGACGCCGCTGTGCCCCAACGGCAGCCAGTTCCAGATCGGCGACGGCGCGGCCAGCTCCGAGACCGAGGCGTGCCTGCGCAACGCCCCCCGGCCCGAGTACGGCCTGTGCTACCACGGCACCCACGTCGCGGGCATCGCCGCGGGCCAGGCGACCAAGGAGTTCCCGAACCCCGGCGTCGCCCCCAAGGCCAAGATCATCGCGATCCAGGTCTTCAGCCGCTTCGACAACTCCCCCTACTGCGGCGCCGCGGCGTCCTGCGTGCTCGCCTACGACTCCTCGGTCCTGACCGGCATGGCGTACGCGAACGTGCTGGCCGACCAGTACGACGTCGCCGCGGTCAACCTGAGCCTGGGCGGCGGCAAGTACGACACCTACTGCGACGAGGGCGACGGCGCCGACTTCAAGGCCGAGGTGGACCGTCTCCAGGCCAAGGGCGTCGCCACCGTCGTGGCCGCGGGCAACAACGGCTTCGACGCCTCCGTCTCCTGGCCCGCCTGCGTCTCCAACGTCGTGACCGTGGGCGCCACCGACAAGCAGGACGCCGTGGCCTCCTTCTCCAACCGGGGCACCATGCTCGACCTGTTCGCGCCCGGCGTCTCGATCACCGCCGCCATCAGCGGCAACGCCTACGCCACGCTGAACGGCACCTCGATGGCCGCCCCGCACGTCGCCGGCTCGTTCGCGCTGCTGCGGCAGAAGCGCGCGCACGCCACCTCCGACCAGCTCCTCGACGCGTTGAAGCGCACCGGCAAGCCCATCGCGTACGCCAGCGCGGGCACCCAGCTCACCACCCCCCGCATCAACGTCCACGCCGCCCTGCACAACCGCCACTGACCCGCCACCGGCGCAGGTTCCAGGCGGCCGCCCGCACCCGGGCGGCCGCCTGGACCTGTTCCGGGCCCGATACAGAATGTGTCGCTTAGGGTGGCTATATGGACGCAGGCAGGGCGATCTTCGAAACCGTCGACAAGCTTCGCCAGCGGCGCACCGGCCCGCTGGTCCTGGAGCTCGATCTCACCGAGGGCCTCACGGAAGGACCGCCGTCCGACCCGGTCGCCGCGGTGTTGTCCATGCGCAAGACCCGTCTGTCGGACGTGCTGTCCGGCCTCCGGCGGGCCGGCCGGGACTCCAGGGTCAAGGCGCTGGTGGTCAAGCTCGGCGGCAACCCCATGGGCCTGGCCATGGTCCAGGAGCTGCGCGAGGCCGTCACCCGCTTCCGCGCCTCCGGCAAGCTGACCGTGGCCTACGCCGAGACGTTCGGGGAGTTCAGCGGCGGCACGGTGCCCTACTACCTGGCCACCGCGTTCGAGCGGGTCTACCTCCAGCCCAGCGGCGACGTCGGGCTCACGGGCGTGGCGATCGAGCAGCGTTTCCTCAAGGGCGCCCTGACCAAGCTGGGCGTGGCGGTCGAGGCCGGGCAGCGGCACGAGTACAAGACCGCGGTCAACACCTTCACCCAGGACCACATGACCGAGCCCCATCGCGAGTCGATGACCCGCATCGTGGAGTCGGTCGCCGAGCAGCTCGTCCGCGGCATCGCCGAGGGCCGCAGGCTCGACCCCGGCAAGGTGCGTGAGCTGGTCGACCGCGGCCCGTTCACCGCGTCCGAGGCGCGGGAGACCGGCCTGGTGGACGCCCTCGCCTACCGCGACGAGGTGTACGACGAGATCAGGCGGGCCACGGGCGGCGAGGCCCACCTGCTGTTCGTCTCCCGGTACGCCAGGAGCGCGGCGGTGCGGAAGCTGCCGCACCCCATGGCCGACGGCATCGCGCTCGTGCACGGCAGCGGGCAGATCAGGAGCGGCCGCAGCGGCCGCAGCCCGCTCGGCGGGGGCGGCGCGATGGGCTCCGACACGATCAGCGCGGCGCTGCGCGCGGCCCGCCGGGACGAGCACGTCAAGGCCGTGGTCTTCCGCGTGGACAGCCCCGGCGGCTCGTACGTGGCCTCCGACACGGTGTGGCGGGAGGTGACGCTGACCCGCCGGGTGAAGCCGGTGATCGTCTCCATGGGCGACCTGGCCGCTTCCGGCGGTTACTTCGTCTCCATGGGCGCCGACGTGATCGTGGCCCAGCCCGGCACCCTGACCGGCTCGATCGGCGTATATGGCGGCAAGCCCGTCATGACTGACTTGCTCCAAAAAATCGGGATAAATACTGAACTGGTCGCCGACGGGGTCAACGCCGGAATGTTCTCCACCGCCCGCGGTTTCTCCCCCGAGCAGTGGGACCGGGTGAACGGCTGGCTCGACCGTATCTACGACGACTTCGTGGGCAAGGTGGCCCAGAGCCGCGACCTCACCCGCGAACGCGTCCACGAGCTGGCCAGAGGCCGGGTCTGGACCGGCGCGGACGCCCACGCCAACGGCCTGGTCGACGAGCTGGGCGGCCTTGAGCACGCCCTCGGCCTGGCCCGCGAGCGCGCCGGGCTCGCCGACGACGCCCCCGTACGCGTCTACCCCAGGCTCAACCCGCTGGAGCGCCTGCGGGGCCCGGAGTCCAGCGAGGACAAGTCCGCCGCCCTGGCCCGGGTGCGGCTCGACGCCTGGGGGCCGCTGGCCCGCCTGTCGGCCGAGCTGGGCCTGCCCGCCGCCGGTCCGCTCTCCTTGCCCGGTTGGTACGTCATCAGGTAATTCGATCTTGCGTGCTCCCTGATCCATGGGGATCGGAGGCGCCCGGCGGCCAGTGGGCGTGGAGCCCGGCCAAGCGCGCTTCGACCCGGGTGCTCGACCCGGGTGGACGCGAGCTGCCCGTGCCGAAAAACCCCGCGTTCGGCGGGCATCGTGCTGATCGACGTTCTCACCGACGCTGGTCAAGGCCGGGACGAGGACGCTCCTGCATCCGCACTTCGAGCGCGGGGGCTGAAGAAGGCCGCGGCCCGCTCCAGGGCGCCGGTGTCACGCAGGATGTCGCCGGGGCGGTTGGCGTAGCCGATGAGCGCGCCGCCCCACGACCCGAAGTACTCGGCCGACAGGCGCAGCGTGCCGATCAGCGGATCGGCCACCGACTCGTCCTCCTCGCTGATCGTGGTGATCGCCCAGACGGTCTTGCCCGCCATGCGCGCCTTGAAGTCGTAGCCCGGGACGCGCATCCAGGCCGACCAGTAGTCCAGGTAGAGCTTGGTGGTGGCCGAGACGCTGTACCAGTAGAGCGGGGAGACGATCACCAGGTCGGTGGCGTCGAGCGTGGCCTCGGCGAGCAGCTTCTCCGCGCCCTCGGGGACGGGGTAGACGCCGTCGCCGGAGTGGCGGATGTCCTGGAAGGGCGGCAGCGGGTGGTCGTCGAGGCGCAGCCAGCGTTGCCGGACGTCCGGCGGGAGCGCGGCGGCGGCGTGCCTGGCCAGGGTCTCGGTGTTGCCGTCACGGCGATTGCCGCCCAGGAGGAAGAGGAAACTGCGCATTCAGCATCCCATCGGCCGGTAGCGGGCGCGCAGCCGTACCAGCGGCTGGAGCGCGGGGGTGACATAGGGAACGGACAGCACCTGGGCGACGAAGAGCGTGTGGTCGCCGGCCGGGACGACCTGGGTCGTCTCGGCCTCCAGGGCCGCCACACCGCCCTCGACCACCAGCGCCTCGGTGTGCGTCCCCCGGTGGTGGGGGGTACCCGCCAGCAGGAGGCGGGCGCTCGGACGGCCGGCGGTGGCGAAGCGGCTGGCGATCGCGGCCTGGCCGGCGGACAGCAGCGAGGCCGCCCACCGGTCCTGCCGGAGCAGCACCTCGCAGAGGTAGCCGCGGGAGGCCAGGCTGATCAGCACGAGCGGCGGCTCGGCCGAGACGGACATCAGCGCCGACACGGTCACGCCCAGGTCGTCACGCCCGTCCCGGACGGTGATCACCGCGACGCCCGCGGCCAGTTGGGCCATCGCCTCCGTGAACTCACTCACAGCGGAGACCTCCGGCCGGAGGCCCCCGCCGCGGGCGTCAGGCGAGGCCGTTGGAGGTCAGCCATTCCTTGGCCACCGTGGCGGGCTCGTCCTTGTTGACGGAGATCTTCTGCATCATGTCGAGCAGGGACTGGGTGCTCAGCTTGGCCGAGATGCCGTTGAGCGTGGTGCGGATCGTGTCGTTCGCGCCGGCCTTGAACAGCAGCGGCGTGACGTTCTGGGCGGGGAAGATGTTCTTGGTGTCCTGGAGCGCCACCAGGTTGTTGGCCAGCATCTTGGGGTCCGTGGTGAACACGTTGCCGACCTGGATCGAGCCGTCCTTCAGGGCGTCGGCCGTGGCCGGGCCCTTCGGCTCCCACTGCTTGAACTCGATCCCGTAGACCTCCTTGAAGCGGGCCTCCCACCGCTTCTTGAACTCGGGCGGGCCGCCGACGACCATGTTCTTGGAGACCTTGGCCAGGTCCTCCATGGTGTTCAGCGACTGCTTGGTCTGGGTGTCCTTGGTGACCGAGAGGCTGTCCTTGTCCTCGGCCGGGGAGGAGTCGAGCACTTCGAGCTCGGCCGGGAGCTTCTCCTTCAGCGCCGCGTTGACGTCGTCGGTCGTCGAGGCGGTGTTCTTCAGGTCGATGAAGGCCAGCAGGTTGCCGTTGTACTCCGGAACGATGGTCAGGCCGCCGTTCTTGACCTGGTCGTAGACCGCCTCGCGGCTGCCGATGCGCGGCTTCTCCTCGACCTGCACGCCCTTGGCCTCCAGCGCCTGGGCGTAGATCGACGCGAGCAGCACGCTCTCGTCGAAGTCGAAGGAGCCGATGACGGCCTTGCCCCCGGCCGCCGCGGCCGACCCGCTGGGCGCCGCGCTCGTGGTGTCGAGCGGGTTGCCCCCACCGCCGCTCCCGCCACCGCAGGCAGCCAGCGCCAGCGTCGCCGACACGAGCACCGCCGCGGTGCCGATCATGCGTCTCATCTTTGAATTTCCCTTCTAAAGCGGCAGGTAATACCGGAGACTATCGAACCTTCAGTCTCTGGCTCACCCCCGGCGAAACGGTCGCCCTCTGGATGAGGGCGAACACGATCTGCACCACAAGCGCGAACAGCACAATCAGTACTGAACCCCCCACAACGCTCGCATAATCCTTGGTCGCGAAACCGTCGATCACGAACCGGCCGAGCCCGCCGAGCCCCGTGTACGCCGCGACCGTCGTGGTGGAGACCACCTGGATCGCCGACAGCCTGAGCCCGAGCAGGATCAGCGGCAGCGCCACCGGGACCAGCACCCGGCCGAGCACCTGCCCGCCGCGCAGCCCCATCCCGTACGCCGCGTCGCGCAGCTCCGGGTCGACGCCCCTGATCCCCTCGTAGGTGTTGACCAGGATCGGCGGCACCGACAACAACACCAGCGGGATGATCACCGGCCAGATCGAGGACGTGCCGAGCAGCAGCACGAACAGCACCAGCAGGCCGAGCGTCGGCAGCGCCCTGGCCAGGTTCGCCGAGATGACGACCACGACCTCGCCCCTGCCGGTGTGGCCGATGGCCAGCCCCAGCGGCACCGCGATCAGCATCGCCAGCCCCAGCGCCAGGACCGAGAACTCCAGGTGCTCCAGCAGCCGCGCCGGGATGCCGTCGGGGCCGGCCCAGTTCGCCCCGGTGCCGAAGAAGTCGGCCAGCCAGCCGAAGAACGAGCCCAACCAGCTCACGACGTCCCCTTCCGCGCGCGCACCCAGGGGGTGAGCAGGCGCTGGGTCAGGACCAGCAGGCCGTCGGCGACCAGCGCCAGCGCGACGATCAGCACGATGCCGGTGACCACCGGCGGCATGAACGGGTTCTGGTAGGCCCGGGTGAACAGCCCGCCGAGCCCGCCCTGGCCGATCAGCGCGCCCACGCTGACCAGGCTGATGCTGGAGACCGCGACCACGCGCAGCCCGGCCAGCACCACCGGCGTGGCGATGGGCAGCTCGACCTGCAGCAGGCGGCGCATGGGCGTGAACCCCATCGCGACGGCCGACTGGCGCACGTGGTCGGGCACCGAGTTCAGCCCGTCGACCACGGCCGGGATGAGCACGGCCATGCCGTAGAAGGTCAGCGGGATGATCACGGTGGTCTGCGACAGCCCGGTCACCGAGATCAGCAACATGAACACCGGCAGCGACGGCAGCGCGTAGACGACATTCATCAGGCCCGAGGTGGGCTGGTAGAGCCAGCGCCAGCGCACGCAGGCCAGCCCGAGCGGCAACGCCAGCACCAGCGCGGCCAGGATCGGCACCAGGGACATGGTCAGGTGGTCGGTCAGCAGGTTCCTGATGCTGTCGGCGCGGCCGGTGTCCCAGTTGCGCGCGATCCACTCCCAGATGCTGGGCGGACCCTCACGCATCGGCGGCCTCCGCCAGCGCCTCGTCCAGGGCCTCCCTGGTGGCCACGCCGACGACCCTGCCGTCCTCGTCCACGGCGACCGAGCAGCCGGAGGGCGACAGCAGCGCCGCGTCCAGGGCCGAGCGCATCGAGTCGCGGCCGAGCACGAACGTCCCGTACGGCTCCAGCTCCTCGGGCCGCGACCCGGCGAACCAGCCCACGGGCCGGTCGTCGGGGGTCACGACCAGCAGCCACGGCTCGTCGCCGGCCGCCCGTTCGCGCACGGTCAGGTCGGTACGCAGCCGCAGCCCCTTCGTGGAGATGAACTGCAGCCGCCTGATCCCCCGGTCGTGTCCCAGGAACTCGCGGACGAAGTCGTCGGCCGGCTCCGACAGCAGCGTCTTGGGGTCGGCGAGCTGGGCCAGCCGCCCGCCCACGCGCAGCACGGCCACGCGGTCGCCGAGCTTGATCGCCTCGTCGATGTCGTGGGTGACGAACACGATGGTCTTGTTCAGCTCCGCCTGCAGCCGCAGCAGCTCGTCCTGGAGGCTGGTGCGGACGATCGGGTCGACCGCGCTGAACGGCTCGTCCATGAGCAGCACGGGCGGGTCGGCGGCCAGCGCCCTGGCCACGCCCACGCGCTGCTGCTGCCCGCCGGAGAGCTGGAAGGGATAGCGGTCGGCGAAGGCCGGGTCGAGGCCGACGCGTTCGAGCAGCTCCATGGCCCGCGCTCGGGCCTTCTTCCTGTCCCAGCCCAGCAGGTACGGGACCGTCGCGATGTTGTCGACGATCTTCCGGTGCGGGAAGAGGCCGGCCTGCTGGATGACGTACCCGATGCCGCGGCGCAGCGTGGGCGGGTCGATGCCGCTCACGGGCACCCCGTCGAGGAGGATCTGTCCCTCGGAAGCGTCGATCATGCGATTGATCATCCGGAGGGACGTCGTCTTCCCGCAGCCCGAAGGGCCCACCAGCACGGTGATCTCGCCGGTGGGCGCCTCAAGGGAGAGGGCGTCCACGGCGGTGGTGCCGTCTGGATAGCGTTTGGTGACAGCGTCGAATGTGATCACGCGTGACCTCTCGCTCGATGGCAGGGCCGCGGCCCCCCTGCCACGACCGCCGCATGATCTCGGTGGCCCACAAGACTACGGCGACCCTCACCCCCGTGTCCCCACGGGGGACGGCTTAAACGTTTCACTGACCAGGGAGATTTACCGGAATTTCCGATCAAGTGGTGCGCCGGGCCTGGGTGAGTTGGCATGATTACCTCCACAAACTCCAGACGCGTACCCCTCACCTCAGCGTCCGCACATTTAGCAAGAGGATCGGCCCCGTGTCCCAGCCGCTCACCGGTCAGCGCCCCCGCACAGAACTGATCGCAGAGCTCTACGACCGCCATGCCGCCGGGCTGTTCGCGTACTGCGCCGACCAGCTCGGCGATCCGGGCGCCGCGTCCGACGTCCTGGCGTCCGTGCTCGCCGGCGTCCCCGACGTCGCCCCGCCCCGTGCCGCCCTGTACGCCTACGCCCGCCGCCAGATCCACCGGCGGGACGTCGTCTACGCCCCGCCCGTCGTGGACCCGCTCATCGACCCGGCCTCGGCGCTGGTCGAGCGCGTGCTGCGCGAGCTACGCCCGCAGCAGCGCGAGGTGCTGGTGCTGTGCGCGGTGTGCGGGCTGAGCCGGGCCGAGCTGGCCTGGGTGCTCGACGTCGCCCCCGACACCGCCGACGAGCTCGCCTTCGGAGCGGGCCACCGGTTCCGCGAGGTCCTGGACATGGCCCTGACCGCGCTGGCCGGCGGTCGGGTGTCGAAGCCGGTCGCCGACGTCCACGGCGCGCTCGCGGTCGCGCCGCTGCGCGACGTCCTGGGGCGTCTGCCCTGGCCGGAGCCGCCCGCGATCCTGCGTGTGCACTTCGCGGGATCGGTGCCGGCCGAGCCGGGGCCGCTGTTCGTCAAGCCGCTCTGGCCCGCGCCGCCGCAGTGGCCGCTGCCGCTCGCCGAGGCCGACCCGGCGACCAGCACCGGGATCTTCCCGGCGGACCTGCTCGCGCCGCCGCCCGCCGGGCGGCCGTCCGTGCACGAGGCGACGACCGCGCCGATGCCCAAGCTGCGCGACCCGCTCGCGGCACTGGACTCGATGGGGCCGCTGCGGGACCCGGCCGCGCGGGCGGCGGCCGTACGACCGTTCCTGCCCAAGCTCCCGCAACCTGCGCAGCCCGAGCAGCCCCTGCCTGAGGTCGCGGCCCCGTCCGCCGGGCCGTTCAGCACGGGGGACTTCACCGCGCCACCCGCCGCTCCGGCCGAGGGCCGGGTGGCGGGCGCCGTCGTTCCCCCGCCCGGGGAGCGGCCCTTCTTCCTGGCCGCGCCCATACCCGCGGACGTGCTGGACGACGAGCCCATCACCCAGGAGATGCCCGCGATCAGGGACGTTCCGGCGCGTCAGGACCCGGCCCCCGCTCCCCGGCGTCCCCTGACGGCGCAGCAGCCGGGCAAGGAGACGGCGCCGCTGTTCACCCCGAGGTCCAGGGCCGCCGCCGAGCCGGTCTACCGCATGCCCGCCCCCGAGTCACCCCATGACCCGGCCCCATCCGCCCCGGCGCCGTCCCATCCGGCCCTGTCCGACTCGGCCCTGTCCGACCCGGCCCTGTCCGACTCGGCCCTGTCCGACTCGGCCCTGTCCGACTCGGCCCTGTCCGATGATGCGGCGCCGTCCGGGCGCAGTCGTGCGGCGGACTTCGCGTTCGAGCTCGCCCGCGAGCTCGAGGCCGACCGCGCGCGCTACCCGGACCCCACGCGCGACCTCCAGGGCCCGTCCCGGCGGAAACCCGGCGCCGAGCCGGCCCGCTCGCCGGGGAGAGGCGGCGCCAAGCCCGGCGCCCGCAAGCAGCCGGCGGGCAAGAAGAAGGCCGCGGCCAGGAAGAAGGCGCTCAAGCGGCGCAGGGAACGGCACTACGACTGGGCCTGGGAGTTGATCGGGTTCCTGATCTGCGTGGCCATCGCGATGATCGTGTTCTTCTCCGTGCCGATGTTCATGGGCCCGTGAGCGCCTACATGGTGTTGACGATCAGCCCGATGTGGGTGAAGTAGTTCAGCGCGCCGAACAGCAGGAACGCCGCCCCGGCGATCCCCCAGCACACCCCGGTGACGGTCGTCACCGGGCCACCCCTGGCCCGCAGCGCGAACGGGAACAGCACCGCCCCCACCCCGACCAGCACGTACAGGCCGGAGATGAAGGTGGCCTCCAGCAGCGGCAGGTCGGCGAAGGCCCCCGAGATCGGCTCCTGCGGCGGCGCGGCGAACAGCGTGTACGTCCACCCCGCCGCCGCGATGCCGAAGCAGGCCAGCCCCATACCGAAGACGAACAGCGAGATCGGCCCGGCCGTGCGCGCCACCAGCTTGCGCCGGTCGGGCGCCACGGTGCTCAGCCCCCAGCGTTTCCACAGGTAGAGCGCGGCGGCCAGCAGCAACACGCCGAACGCCAGCGAGGGTTCCCCGAAGATGATGTTGTCGAACGGGAAACCCTGCCCGGCCAGCGGCCAGGTGAGCGTCATGTGCAGCCCGGTGACCGCCAGGACGGCCCCGACCGCGCCGAACGCCAGCGCCCAGCCGTCCACGTGCTCCAGCGGGTCGCCCCTGAGCAGCCGGCGGCCGAAGGAGACCACGAGCAGCAACCCGACGCCGGCGGCGACCGCCATGATCGTGTTGTAGGTGGGCATCCTGGCCCAGTCGATCTTCAACTCCGGCTGTGCCAGGACCTCCCAGAATCCACCCATACAGGGATGATTACCCTATGCACCTTTCTCTTAACTGACCGTCACGACGCCGACAGGATCAGGCCGCTCGTCGGCACCCCGGTCCCCGCCGTGACCAGGACGTTCCGCGTCCCGGCCACCTGGTTGGCGGCCGTCCCCCTGATCTGCCGGACCGCCTCGGCGATGCCGTTCATGCCGTGGATGTACGCCTCGCCCAGCTGGCCGCCGTGCGGGTTGACGGGCAGGCGGCCGTCCAGCTCGATGCCGCCGTCCCGCAGGTAGTCGGGGGCCTCGCCGCGTCCGCAGAAGCCCAGCTCCTCCAGCTGGGCCAGGACGAACGGGGTGAAGTGGTCGTACAGGATGGCCGTCTGGATGTCCGCCGGGGACAGCCCGGACATCTTCCACAGTTGCCGGCCGACGACCGACATCTCCGGAAGGCCGCTCATGTCGTCCCGGTAGTAGCTCGTCATCATCATCTGGCCCGCGCCCGCCCCCTGCGCCGCCGCCGCGATCACCGCGGGCGACCTGCGCAGGTCGTGGGCGCGTTCGGCGGACGTCACGACCAGGGCCACCGCGCCGTCGCTCTCCTGGCAGCAGTCGAGCAGGTGCAGCGGCTCCACGATCCACCGGGACGCCTGGTGCTCCGCCAGCGTGATCGGCCGCCCGTGGAACCAGGCGGCCGGGTTGGTGGCGGCGTGCCGGCGCATGGCCACCGCCACCCGCCCGAAGTCCTCCGACGTCGCCCCGAACTCGTGCATGTACCGCCGCGCGAACATGGCGACCCACGCGGCCGGGGTCATCAGCCCGTACGGCACGTGCCAGCTCATCTCCAGGCCCTGGGAGGTGGGCTCCCCGGTCAGCCGGGCGTTCGGCTGGCCGAAGCGGCGGCCCGAGCGCTCGTTGAAGGCCCGGTAGCAGACCACCGTCCTGGCCATGCCGGTGGCCACGGCCATCGCCGCGTGCGCGACCGTGCCGCAGGCCGCGCCGCCGCCGTACTCGACGCGGGAGAAGAAGGTGAGGTCGCCGATGCCGGTCTCCCGGGCGACGGCGATCTCCTGGTTGGCATCCTGGGTGTAGGTGACCATGCCGTCCACCTCGGACGGCGGCACCCCGGCGTCGTCCAGGGCGGCGAGCACGGCCTCGGCCGCCAGCCGCAGCTCCGACCGGCCGGAGTCCTTGCTGAACTCGGTGGCCCCGATGCCCGCGATCGCGGCCCGCCCGCTCGGCATCACGCGCTCCCGGGCAGGACGAACGTGACGGTGCCGGTGGCGTGGTCGCCCAGGCTCACCCTGCCGCGCACCTGCGCGGTGTACCGGTCGCCGTCGCGCTCGACGATCACGCCGCTGAAGCTCAGCCGGTCCCCCGCGTACGCCGGGACGCCCAGTTTGACGTTGATGCTGGTGATGACCGCCTCCGGGCCCGTCCAGTCGGTGACGTAGCGTTCCACCAGGCCCATGGTGGTGAGGATGTTGAGGAAGATGTCCTTCGAGCCCTGTGCGCGGGCCTTGGCGGTGTCGTGGTGCACGGGGGTGAAGTCCCTGGTGGCCAGGGCGGTGGCGATCACCGTCGTGGGGGTCAGGTCCACGGCCAGCTCGGGCAGGGCCGTTCCGGCGGCGGGGGTCACGGCTCCTCCGGCGTCCACATCGGCAGGACGAGCTCGTCGTCCATCGACCGGTACGTCACCCGCAGGGCCATCCCGACCTCCACCTTCTCGACCGGGCAGTCCACGACGTTGCCCACGATCCGTACTCCTTCCGGCAGTTCCACCACGCCCACCACGAACGGGACCTCGCGCCCCGGCACCGGCGGATGGTGGTGGACGACGTAGCTGTAGAGGGTGCCGCGGCCGCTCACGACGACGTGCGACCGGTTCCCCGAGCGGCAGTTCGGGCACATCGGGCCGGGCGGATGGCGCAGCTCCCCGCAGTCCGCGCAGCTCTGGACGCGCAGCTCGCCGTTCCGCGCCCCCTCCCAGAAGAACGCGGTGTCCGCGTTGACCGCCGGCCGCAGCGGGTACGGCTCCCGCTCGCGCGGGGCGGGCGCCTTCGGGCGGAACTTCAGCACCCGGAAGAGCATCTCGGCGACCGGCTGGTCGTCGTCGCCGTACCAGGTGACGTTCCAGGTGGCGAAGTAGCCCTCGCCCAGGGCGGTGCGCTTCGGCCCGGCCAGCGACGTGCAGCGGGTGCCGGGGGTCAGCAGCTCGCCGATCCTGGCGTACCGGTGGTAGGTCTGCTCGCAGTTGGTCGCCACGACGCCGGTGAAGCCGGCGGCGTCGAGCGCGGCCAGCAGGTCGTCCACCGGCGAGCGGTCCTTGGCCTGCGACCCCGGCCCCTGCATGGTCCACACCTGGGCCATCGCGGGCGGGGCCACGCCCTCCTGCAGGTAACGCGGGTTGGCGTCGCCCATGGCCGCCAGCCAGTGGCGGATCATGGGCGCGTTCACCGGGTCGGCGGCCGGGGTGCCGCGCAGCTCCCCCATCGCCATCTGCTTGCCGGCCAGCTCGTGCAGCTCCGCGTCGGTCATCGGGTCGGTCATCGGGTCGGTCATCGCGTCGGTCATCGCGTCGGTCATCGGTTCGGTCATCGCGGCGGCCTCGGCAGGCTCAGGCCGAGCATCGCGATCAGCTCGCGCTGCACCTCATTGACCCCGCCGCCGAACGTCAGCACCACCGCGCCCTTGACGGCGTGGTCCATGCGTTCGGCCAGCTCGGCCGTCTCCGGGTCCGACGGGTCGCCGTATCTGGACACGACGTCGCAGACCAGGCGGCCGATCTCCTGCATGCGCTCGGAGCCGTAGATCTTGGTGGCCGAGGCGTCGGGCGCGCCCAGCCAGCCGAGGTCCATGTTCGCCGCCACCTGCCAGTTGAGCAGCTCGTTCGTACGGAAGGCGGCCCACACCCGGGCGAGGGCACGGCGTACGTCCGGGTTGTCGGTCAGCCCGGCGTGCCTGGCCCAGGCCAGGAAGCGGTCGTAGGTCTGGCCGAGGTTGCCGGCCGGGCCGAGGGTGACACGTTCGTGGTTGAGCTGGTTGACGATCAGGTCCCAGCCGCGGTCCACCTCGCCCACCACCATGTCCACCGGGACGCGCACGTCGGAGTAGTAGGTGGAGTTCGTGTGGTGGCGGCCGTCCATGGTGACGATCGGCGTCCAGGAGAAGCCGGGGTCGTCGGTGGCGGCGATCATCATCGTGATGCCCTTGTGCTTCTTGGCCTCGGGGTTCGTCCGGGCGGCCAGCCAGATGTACTGGGCGTAGTGCGCGCCGCTGGTGAAGATCTTCTGGCCGTTGACGACGTAGTGGTCGCCGTCCAGCACCGCCGTGGTGCGCAGGGAGGCCAGGTCGGTGCCGGCCTCGGGCTCGCTGTAGCCGATCGCGAAGTGGCACTCGCCGGCCAGGATGCGCGGCAGGAACCGGTCCTTCTGCGCCCGGGTGCCGTACTGCATCAGCGTCGGCCCCACCGTCTGCACGGTGATGATCGGGTACGGCACCCCGGCGCGGGCGATCTCGTTGGCGAAGATCTGCTGCTCCAGGGGGCCGTACCCGCCCCCGCCGTACTCCTTGGGCCAGCCCAGCCCGAGCTTGCCGTCGCGGCCGAGCCGGCGGCAGTGCTCCATGTACGCCTCGCCGAACGGGTCGTCGGCGATCTTCGCGCGGTCCTCGGCGGTCAGGCAGCCGCGGAAGTACTCGCGCAGCTCGTCGCGGAGCGCGCGCTGCTCCCGGGTCAGGTCGATCAGCATCAGACGAGGGCTCCGATCAGGTCGAGCTGGGCGTCGGCGCCGCCGAGCAGGTGGGACAGGTGCTTGGCCTGCGCGAAGTGGCGGTGCAGCGGGTAGGTGACGTCGAGCCCGAGGCCGCCGTGCAGGTGCTGGCAGGTGTAGAGCGCCTTGACGGCCTCGCAGACGTGGAACGCGGCCAGCGCCACGTCCTCGTCGGCGGGCAGGCCCTCGGCCAGCCGCCACGCCGCCGACCACATGGCCACGTCGAGGGCCCGTCCGGCGATGTAGACGTCGGCGATCTGCATGGTCACGGCCTGGAACTCGGCCAGCGCCCGGCCGAACTGCCGTCTCGTCCTGATGTAGGAGGTGGTCAGGTCGAGCGCCCCGGCCAGGACGCCGCTCGCCTGCGCGGCGACGGCCACGGTGAGCAGGCGTCCGGCGTCGGCGGCGGCCTCGGGCCCGGCCACCGCCTCGGCGGGCGTGCCGTCCAGCAGGACCGTGGCGGCCGGTTCGCCGGTCGAGGTGAACTCGGGGCTCACGGGCGGCGACGTCACCAGGAACAGCCCCTCGTCCGCGGTGACCAGGACGTCGTCCGCCGGGTACGGCACCGCGACCTTGCGCCCGGTCAGCGACCAGCCGTCGCCCTCGCGGCGGGCCGCCGTGGCAGGCGGATCGGCCGGGGCCCGGCCGGGCTCGCGCCGGGCCAGGGTGCCGCGCGTGACCCGCCCTCGCTGGTCAGGGCTGCCGTGCCGGGCCAGGGCCAGCGTGCTCACCAGGACGGGCAACGCCGGTACGGCCGCCGCCCGCGCACCCACCTCGCGCAGCACCACGGCCATCTCGACCGGGCCGAGCCCGGCGCCGCCCGCCTCCTCGGACGCGCACACGCCCAGGAGCCCGGCCTGCCACAGCGCGTCCTCGGCCGCCGAACCGCCCTCCCCCTGCTTGGCCGCCGAACTGCCCTCCCCCTGCTTGGCCGCCGGGCCGCCCTCCCCCTGCTTGGCCAGCACTTCGGCGGTCAGCTTCTTCAGGTCCTGCTGGGTCTCGTCCAGGTTGAAATCCATCAGCTCTCCAAGAGGTGGTGCCTGCCGTGCTCGACGAACTCGTCCTCGATCGCCTTGACGTCCACGCCGGTCAGGGGGCGTAATCCGGCAGGGGAGCGCCACCAGACGGGGTCGCCGGTCCGCCACGCCTCCTTGGCCAGGATCCGCTTGATGACCTTGTGGGAGGGGGTCTGCGGAAGTTCACTACAAATCCGGATATAGCGGGGTAAGGACTTGGGGCCCAGGTCGGTACGCCCGGCCAGGAACGCGGTGAACGCCTCGGCGTCGAAGGGGCCGTCCAGGACCAGCGCCGCCATCACCTGGTCGCCGGCCGCCGCGTCCGGCACCGGATAGACGGCCGCCTCCACCACGCCGCCGAACTCCCGCAGGGCGGCCTCCACGGGGGCGACGGCCAGGTTCTCGCCGTCCACGCGCAGGCGTTCGGTGCCGCGTCCGGCGAAGAAGACGTGGCCGGCGGGGTCGGCGTAGGCCAGGTCGCCGGACCAGAACGCGCCGTTCCTGACGCGTTCGGCGTCCGCGTCCGGGTCGTTGTAGTAGCCCTCGAACAGGCCGGGGCCGGCGGTGTTGACCAGCTCGCCGACGGCCTCGTCCGGGTTGAGCAGGCGGCCGCCCTCGATATGGGCGGGCGGGCACGGGCGTCCGGTGGCGGGGTCGAGGATCTCCACGCCCGCGCCCAGCCTGCCCAGGCTGCCGGGCGGGGCGCCGGGGTCGGGGCTGAAGGAGATGGCCGTCTCGGTGGAGCCGAAGGCGTCGATCACCCGGCAGCCGAACCGCTCGCCGAACCGCCTGGTCGCCACCGCGCTGCCCTCGTTGCCGAAGGCGATCCTGAGGGGGTTGTCGGCGTCGTCCGGGCGTTCGGGGGTGGCCAGGACGTAGGAGAGCGCCTTGCCGACGTAGTGCAGGTAGGTGCAGCCGTGCCGCCGTACGTCCGGCAGCAGGCCGGAGGCCGAGAACCGCCTGCGCACGGCCAGCGCCGCCCCCGAGGCCACGGCCGGGGCGTAGGCGGCCATCAGGGCTCCGGAGTGGAACAGCGGCATCGAGCAGTAGACGACGTCCTCGGGCGTGAGCAGCGCGGCCAGGCTCAGCCCCGGCAGTGCCAGTTTGCGCTGCGTGATCCGGACGGCCCTGGGCCGGCCGGAGGTCCCCGACGTGAAGATCAGCATCACCAGGTCGCCGGGAGCGGCCTCGCCGGGCCGCCCGCCGCCCTCCCCCAGGGACGACACCAGGGACAGCGGCACGCTCTCCACGCCCAGCGCCTCGGCGACCGACGCGGCCGGGCCCGCGAAGGGGGCGTCCCAGAGCAGGAGGTCCACGTCGGTGGCGCGGGCGTCGCGGACCAGCTCCTCGGCCGGGCGCGTCGGGTTCAGCGCGACCAGCACGTGCCCGTCGAGCGCCGCCCCGCCGAGCAGGAGGAGCAGCTCCGGGACGTTCTCCGCCAGCACGCCCACGTGCAGACCCGCGCCGCGCCCGCTCAGCCAGGCCGCCGCCGCCCGGCAGCGGGCGACGTGCTCGCGCCACGACCACACCGCGCCCTCGAACATCAGCCCAGGTCGGTCGTCCTGCGCCCGGTCGAGGAGCAGGGCCGCCAGCGTCTGCGCGATCATCGAGCCTCCAGCAAGCGCTAGGTAAGCCGAATGGCAAACTAGAACAGATTCTAATATCTGTCCAGTACCGATCCTCTGCACAATGTTCCGACATAGTCCTGTAACGCCTTAGACATGGGCCAATACGGCCTGTTTGTGACTCGCGAGTAACAAGCCGCGTTGCCGAGAAATCAGATAACGTGTTCTTATGCGTACCTCGCCCGGGACATTCTCCGCGCCCCCCAGCGACACCGAGGGTGCCGCCGAGGGCCGCGCCGCGGCGGGCGGTCGCAGCGTCCGCACCCGCAGCCAGCACCAACGCCGCAAGCGCATCGTCCAGGCCGCCGCCGCGCTGGCCTCGCGCGGCGGCGTCGAGGCGATGCAGATGCGCACGGTCGCCGAACGCGCCGGCGTGGCGCTGGGCACGCTCTACCGCTACTTCCCGTCCAAGATGGACCTGGTCGTGGCGGTCGTGGGCGAGGAGATCGACCTGCTGGAGAGCAGCATCGAGCGCCGCCCGCCCGGGGCCTCCACGCCGGCCAGCCGGGCCGTCGACGTGCTCATGCGGGCCACGCGGGGGCTGATGCGCGAGCCGGAGCTGGCCGACGCACTGATCCGGTCGTTGATCATGGCCGAGGTCCAGACACCGTTCGGCGACCGCATGACGGGCCTGCTGCTGCGGGTGTCCGCCGACGGGCTGACGATCGACCAGGCCGGCGAGGAGCAGCTCGACCTCGCGGGCTCGCTGGCCAGCGTGTGGGTGCAGGAGCTGCTGGAGATGTTGCGGGGGCGGCGCACGTACGACCAGATCCAGCGGCGCATCGAGACCGCCGCGAATCGCCTGCTGGCCGGCATCTAACCCCTTCCGGACATCTCCGTCATGCCCTAATCGGCTTTTTGTCGGTGGCGGAAGCTATACAGGGGGGCATGAGCGACAAGCCGACGAGCGAAGACTTCCTCCGGCTGGCCGATCCGATGCGGCGCGAGCTGTTCGCACACTGCTACCGCATGCTGGGGTCGGTGCACGACGCCGAGGATCTCGTACAGGAGACCTATCTGCGGGCCTGGCGGGGCTACGACGGGTTCGAGGGGCGGTCGTCGCTGCGCACGTGGCTCTACCGCATCGCCACCACCGCCTGCCTGACCGCGCTCGACAGCCGCGGCCGGCGGCCCCTGCCGACCGGCCTCGGCGCCCCGAGCACCGAGGCGACCGCGCCGCTGGTCCAGGACGGCGAGGTGCCCTGGCTGGAGCCGGTGCCCGACACGCTGGCCGGGATCGAGGCGGCCGACGACCCCGCCTCGATCGTGACCTCGCGCGAGAGCATCCGGCTCGCGCTCGTCGCCGCGCTCCAGCACCTGCCGCCCCGCCAGCGCGCCGTGCTGATCCTGCGCGACGTGCTCAGATGGCGGGCGGCCGAGGTCGCCGAGGCGGTCGGCCTGTCCACGGCGGCCGTCAACAGCATCCTGCAGCGGGCCCGCGCGCAGCTCAGCGAGGTCTCGCCGAGCCTCGACGACCAGGTCGAGCCGCTCTCCGCCGAGCAGCGCCACCTGCTCGACCGCTACGTCGCCGCCTTCGAGAACTACGACGTCGACGAGCTGGTCTCGCTGTTCACCAAAGACGCGATCTGGGAGATGCCCCCCTACGTGGGCTGGTACGAAGGCCCCGACGCGATCGGCGAGCTCGTGTCCACCCAGTGCCCCGCCAGCCGGCCGCACGACCTCAGGCTGCTCCCCGTGGCCGCCAACGGCCAGCCCGCGTTCGCCGTCTACTTCCGCGAGGACGACGTCTACCGCCGCTTCGCCATCATGGTGCTGGCGTTGCGCGAAGAAGGCATCAACCACGTCGCCATGTTCTTCGACCTGCGGCTTTTCGACACTTTCGGGCTACGTGCCGAGCTCCCCGCCGGAAGCGAGCCTTCCACCAGAAAGTAGAACGCGTTACAGTCGCGGCCAGAGCAACGTTCTGGAGGCGACTGTGGGCACACCTGTGATCGTCGAGGCCGTTCGCACGCCCATCGGCAAGCGGGCGGGATGGTTGTCGGAGCTCAAGCCGCAGCAGGTGCTGGCCGCGGCACTGAACGGCCTGGTCCAGCGCGCCGGCGTCGATCCGGCCACGGTCGGCCAGATGTTCGCCGGCTGCGTCACGCAGGCCGGCGAGCAGGGCGGCCACGTCGGCCGCCACTCGTGGCTCTACGCCGGGCTCCCCTACCAGACGGGGGTCACCACGCTCGACGCCCAGTGCGGCTCCTCGCAGCAGGCCGTGCACCTGGCGGCGGCGATGATCAGGGCGGGCGTCATCGAGGCCGGCGTCGGATGCGGGGTCGAGATGATGAGCAGGGCGCCGCTCGGCAGCAACGTGCGCCCCGCGCGGCCGCGCCCCGACGACTGGAGCATCGACCTGCCCGACCAGTTCACCGCGGCCGAACGCATCGCCCGGCGGCGGGGGCTGACCAGGGAGCGGCTCGACTGGTTCGGCGCTCGGTCGCAGCGCCTGGCGGCCAAGGCGTGGGCCGACGGGCGGTTCGAGCGGGAGATCGTGCCCGTCGGATCCGTCCGCAGGGACCAGGGGTTACGCGAGACCACGGTCGAGAGCCTGGCCGGGCTCAAGCCGGTCGCCGAGGGCGCCCTGCACACCGCGGGCACGTCCTCGCAGATCTCCGACGGCGCGGCCGCCGTGCTGGTGACGAGCGAGCAGGAGGCCCGCCGGCAGGGGCTGCGGCCCAGGGCGCGCATCCTGGCGCAGGCGCTCGTCGGCGCCGAGCCCCACTATCATCTCGACGGTCCCGTGGAGGCGACCGCGAAGGTGCTGACGGCGGCCGGGATGACCATGGGCGACATCGACAGGTTCGAGGTGAACGAGGCGTTCGCGTCCGTGGTGCTCTCGTGGGCCGCGGTGCACGAGCCCGACCTCGACCGGGTCAACGTCAACGGCGGGGCCATCGCGCTCGGCCATCCCGTCGGGGCCACCGGCGCCCGGCTCATCACCACCGCCCTGCACGAGCTCGAACGCTCCGACACCACCACCGCGCTGGTCACGATGTGCGCGGGCGGTGCGCTGGCCACGGCGACGATCCTCGAACGCCTGGCCTGATCCACCATTCAACGCACGTGCTCGATCGGGGGAACCGGTGGGGAAGACCAGGCGCAGGCCGTACTCGGAACAGCGGCCGCAGGAGCTCGGCGGCGGGGTGTGGAGCGTGCCGGTGCCCATCCCGGGCAACCCGCTCGGCTACACGCTCGTCTACGCCGTCGAGTCGCCGCGCGGGCCGGTGCTGGTGGACGCCGGATGGAACCATCCCGACGCCTGGGAGGCGCTCAGCGGCGGCCTGGCCGCGCTCGGGCTCGACGTCGCGGCCGTGAGCGGCGTGGTCGTCACCCACTTCCACCCCGACCACGCCGGGCTGGCCGGGCAGGTCAAGGAGGCGTCCGGGGCCTGGATCGCCATGCACGAGGAGGACGCCGCGCTGGTCCGGCTCATGCACCGGTTCGCCGCGGAGGAGCA
The DNA here is from genome assembly GCF_040630865.1 of Nonomuraea sp. NPDC005730. Taxonomy (NCBI): domain Bacteria; kingdom Bacillati; phylum Actinomycetota; class Actinomycetes; order Streptosporangiales; family Streptosporangiaceae; genus Nonomuraea; species Nonomuraea sp. NPDC005730. The sequence goes on along the minus strand of NZ_JBEXYK010000028.1, from coordinate 53,362 downwards.
CGCGAGCTTCCAGTCCGACATGCTCAGGCGGGCCGGCGCCGACCCCGGCGAGGTGCGCGAGGCGATGGGCACCCGGCCGACGCCGCCCGCGCTGCCCGACCGCGAGCTGCGCGACGGCGACCTGGTGGAGCTGCCGGGCCGCAAGCTACGCGCCGTGCACACCCCCGGCCACACGCCGGGCCACATCTGCCTGCACCTGGAGGACGCCGACCGGCTGTTCACCGGCGACCACGTCCTTCCCGACATCACCCCGCACATCGGGATCTATCCCTACGACCGGGACGACATCGATCCGCTGGGCGACTTCCTGGACTCGCTCGACCGGGTCGGCGAGCTGGGCCCCCTCGACGCCCTGCCGGCACACGAGTGGATATTTCCCGATGTTGCCGCGCGCGCCGCCGAGATCCGCCACCATCACGAGGAGAAGCTGATCCGGTTGCGCACCCTCATGGCCGAGCGGTCGCGACCGCTGACCATCTGGGAGGTCGCCTCGATGATGACCTGGAACCGGCCCTGGGACGACCTGGCCCCCGTGCTGCGCGGCATGGCGGCCGGCGAGGCCGCGGCCCATCTGCGCACCCTGGAGACCCGGGGCCTGATCCGCCGCGTTCCGGACGTCGATCCCGTACGCTTCCAGGCTCTAGACTCCTAGACATCCGATGTCTAGGGAGAAGAGTGTGGCGGTCACCGACGCGGCCATCGACAAGATCAAGCAGATGATCCTCTCCGGGGAGCTGACCCCGGGCGACCGTCTGCCGAAGGAGGCCGACCTCGCCGAGCGGCTCGGGCTGTCGCGCAACTCGCTGCGCGAGGCCGTGCGCGCGCTCGCTCTGATCAACGTGCTCGACGTGCGCCAAGGCGATGGCACGTACGTCACCAGCCTGGAGCCGCACCTGCTGCTCGACACCATGTCGTTCGTGCTCGACCTGCACCGCGACGACACGGTGATCCAGTTCTTCGAGGTGCGGCGCATCCTCGAGCCGGCCGCGACGGCCCTCGCCACCGAGCTGATGCGCGACGAGGACATCGAGGAGCTGCGGCGCATCCTCGACTCGCTGCCCGCGCAGCCGACGGTCGAGGAGCTGGTCGCCAACGACCTGGAGTTCCATCAGCGCATCGCGCGCGGGTCGGGCAACAGCGTGCTCTGCTCGTTCATCGAGAGCCTGTCAGGTCCGACCACTCGGGCCCGGGTGTGGCGCGGCCTCACCCAGGAGGGCGCGATGGAGAAGACCCGCGAGCAGCACACCGCGATCTACGAGGCCATCGCCGCCCGTCAGCCGGACGTGGCGCGGTCGTGGGCCACCGTGCACGTGGCGGGCGTGGAGGCGTGGCTGCGCAAGGCCCTCGACTGATCGGCACGCGCGACCGTTCCCCGGGTAGTAACCGTGTCGTGGCCGACAAACTGGAGCGATACCGCAGCAAACGCGACCCCAGCCGCACCCCCGAGCCCGTACCCGCCACCCCTCCCGAGGACGGTGGCGGCGCCGCGTTCGTCATCCAGGAGCACCACGCCCGGTCCCTGCACTGGGACCTGCGGCTGGAACGCGACGGCGTGCTGGCCTCCTGGGCGGTCCCCAAGGGCCTGCCCGCCGACCCCGGCACCAACCACCTGGCGGTGCACACCGAGGACCATCCGATGGAGTACCTCACCTTCCACGGCGAGATCCCCAAGGGCGAGTACGGCGGCGGCACCATGACCGTCTGGGACACCGGCACGTACGAGACCGAGAAGTGGTCCGAGCGCGAGGTCAAGTTCGTCCTGCACGGCCGGCGGGCCTCCGGGCGGTTCGTGCTGTTCCGGACGCGGGGCAAGAACTGGATGATCCACCGCATGGACGCCCCCGTCCGCGACCCGTTCCCCGACGTGGAGCCCATGCTGCCCACCGAGCGCGCCCGGCCGCCCAGGGACGCCGCCGCCTACGCCTTCGAGTTCGCCTGGGGCGGACGCCGGCTCCTGGTCCCCGTCGACGGCGGACGCACGACGGCCGCCCGCGAGCATCCCTGGCTGCGCCCGCTGGCCGAGTCGTTCGGCAGCCGGACGGCGGTGCTGGACGGCGAGGTGGTCACGCTGGCCGGAACCGAGATCCTGGTCGTGCACGACCTGCTGTACGACGAGGGCCGCTCCCTGCTGGACGAGCCGTTCGCCGACCGGCGGGCCGCCCTGGAGTCGCTGGGGCTGGCCGGCCCCCGCTGGCAGACCGCCCCCTCGTGGCCCGGCGAGGCCGGCGCGGTCCGGCAGGCGGCGCGCGAGCAGGGTCTGCCCGGCGTGGTGGCCAAACGCCTGGACTCCCGCTACGAGTCCGGCACGTCCACGTACTGGCTGTTCATCCCCTCCTGAGGCCGGCAAGCCCGGAGAGCACAGCGCGGAGCGGTACTTGGACGCGGAAGATGTGCCGGATCGCCTGCTGTGATGGCCCCTCATCCAGACATGGGGGGATCCATGCAGAACATCCGCTTACGCCGGACGGTGCTGATCTTGGCGTGCGCCGTCGTGCCCTTCCTGGGCGCCGGAGCCGCCTCGGCGGTCACCGCCTCCGGCCCCGACCTCACCCGGCAGTCCGCCGACGCCGGGGGCAAACCGCCGTCCAGGGACTCGACCGGCCCGCGCGGCCAGGTCCCCGGCGGCTTCGCGAGCTGGGACGCGCTCTTCACCGAGCAGACCCGGCTGAACGCCGTCGCCGACCGCGTCACGGCCGTGGCCGAGACCTCCGACGGGTACGGCGGCGTGGTCGTCGCGCCCGAGAACCACGAGGTCCGCCTGTACTGGAAGGGCCAGGTGCCCGCGCCCGTGCGGGCCCTGGTCGACGAGGGCCGGCTGACCGCTCCGATCTCCGTGCTCCCGTCCGCCTTCTCCTACGCCGACCTCCTCGCCGAGGCCGACAGGTGGAGCGAGTCCGGGCAGGTGACGGGCGCCGCCCCGGCGGCCGACGGGAGCGGCGTGCGGCTGTCGGTCCCGGACGAGGACACCGCCCCCGACCAGCTCCAGCGGCCCGGCGGCGCCACCGCGCCGATCACGCTGGAGCGCGGCGAGCGCTTCGACCCGGCCTACAGCAGGCAGGACGACGTCCCGAGCTACTACGCGGGCGGCCGGACCTGGAACGCCAGGACCGGCTCCGGCTGCACCTCGGGGTTCGCCGTCTATGACAAGAACGGCAATCCCGGCTTCCTGACCGCCGCCCACTGCGGGGAGTTCTGGGACTCCTTCTACGACGGCGGCGGCTCGGGCAGCCCGGCGAACCGCATGGGCGACCTGCAGTGGCGGCTGCCCAAGCGGGACGCCGCGATCGTCCTGGCCGACGCCACGGCCAACGTCTTCGACGGCGGTCCCGCGGCCTCCACCAGCAACCGGGTGGTCGCGTTGTGGAAGGCGTACGTCGGCAACTTCGTGTGCAACTCGGGGGCGTCACTGGGCGAGTACTGCCTGATCAAGGTGACCGAGACCGGGTGGAGCGGCACGTACACGAACGGGCAGTACGTCAAGCACATGGTCAGGGCCAAGAGCGTCGTCGGCGGCTGCGCCGTGGCCCACGGCGACAGCGGCGGCCCGGTCTACTCCTACACCAACTGGTTCGACGACGTCGCGGCGCAGGGCATCACGTCGGCCGTCAGCAAGCCGGTCTCCTGCGGCGGCCTGGACGGCGGCCGGGTGATCGTCTTCTCCCGGGTGTGGGACGTGGCGCTGGCCTTCGGCGCGTACGTACAGGTGCACTGAACGAGGACGGCGGCCGGGCGGGGGCCCGGCCGCGGTCAGCTCAGCAGGCCCTCGCCGGCCAGCTCCAGCCACAGGTCCTCGGGGACCGGGCAGGACCACAGCGCGGCGTTGGCCAGGACCTCCTCGGGCGCGCGGGCGCCCAGCACGATCGAGGCGACCGCCGGATGGCGCAGCGGGAAGGCCATGGCCGCCTGCGGCAGGCAGACGCCGTGGCGCTCGCAGACGGCGGCGATCCGGGCGGCCCGGTCCAGCAGCGGCGCCGGCGCGGGCGCGTAGTCGAAGGTGCCCGACGGGGCCGGCGTGGCCAGGAGGCCGCTGTTGAAGACCCCGGCGGCCAGCACCCGGACGCCGCGTTCGGCGCATTCGTCCAGCAGCGGCAGCCCCGACTGGTCGAGCAGCGTGTAGCGGCCGGCGAGCATGACGACGTCGACGCCGGTCTCCCGGACGAAGCGCAGCGGCGCCTGCCACTGGTTCATCCCGACACCGATCGCCTTGACCACGCCCTGCTCCCGCAGCTCGGCCAGCGCCGGGTACGCCTCGGTCAGCGCCTGCTCCAGGTGGTCGTCGGGGTCGTGGATGAGCGCGATGTCGATCTCCGGCAGGCCGAGCCGGGCCAGGGAGTCCTCCAGGGAGTCGCGCACGCCGTCGGCCGAGAAGTCCCATTCGCGGCCCAGCCCGACCGGGACGTCGAACATCTCGTCGTCGTCGCGCACCTGCGAGGGCACCACCAGCCGGCCCACCTTCGTGGACAGGACGTAGCCCGACCGCTCCGCGAGCGCGGCGCCCAGGCGCCGCTCGGACAGCCCCAGCCCGTAGTGGGGCGCGGTGTCGAAAAGGCGCACGCCGCTGTCCCAGGCCGCGTCGACCGTGGCCCGCGCCTGCTCGCCGGAGACCGCCTGGTACAGGTTGCCGAGCGGGGCGCCGCCGAGGCCGACGCGGGGCAGGTCGATCACGTCAGCTCCCACACCTGTCGCAGGCCGCCCGCCGACTTGTCGAAGTCGCCGTCGAGCAGGCGGTTCATCTGGCGCTGCCAGGCCTGGTCGGCGGGGTCGTCCTTGAGCGCGGCCTGCAGCGCGGCGTAGTCCTCGACCTCCACGAAGTGGAACAGGTCAAGGCCGTCGCGCCAGATGCGCCACGAGATCACGCCGTTGGCGCGCATGGCGGACTCCAGAGCGGCCGGGATCTCGGCGTGCTCCCGGTCGTAGGTCTCCTCGCACCCGGGCCGGAGCCTGGTGCGCAGGGCGAGGCGTTCCATCAGTCCTGCGCCTTTCCGCCGGCGATCCTGCTGATGATCAGTGCGATGAGAATGATGCCACCGTAGATGACCGGTTGCCAGAAACCGGAGACCCCGATCAGGGTGAGGATGTTCTGGACCAGGCCGATCACCAGCACGCCGGTCAGCGCGCCGAGGACGGTGCCCTTGCCGCCGTCCATGCTGACGCCGCCGATGACGGCCGCGGCGAAGACCATGAAGATCCAGCCGTCGCCCATCTCGTTGCCGATCGCGCCGAGGCGCCCGGTCTCCAGGATGCCGGCCGTGGCGGCCAGGATCCCGCCGAGGACGAACACGCCGAACAGCACGCGGTCCACCCGGACGCCGGCGGCGCGGGCGGCGTCGGCGTTGCCGCCGATCGCGTACAGGGAGCGGCCGAGCCTGAGGTAGGTCAGGCTGAAGACGCCGGCGGCGAACAGCAGCGCGGCGATCCAGATGGCGGCGGGCAGGCCGAGCCAGGTGGCGCTGCCGAGGTAGAGCATCGAGTCGGGGAGCTGGAACAGCGTCTTGCCCTGGGTGAGCCCCTGCTGGAGGCCGTCCACGATGATCAGCATGGCCAGCGTGACGATGAACGCCGAGAGCTGGAACCTGATGATCAGGAACCCGTTGAACGCGCCGATGGCCGCGCCCACGAGCAGGGCCAGCGGGATCACCAGCCAGCCCGGCAGCCCGAGGCCGAACCCGCCCGCCGAGGCCGGGACGACCAGCATCACGGCGATGCCGGGCGCGGTGCCGACCGTCGACTCCAGCGACAGGTCGAACTTCCCGGCGATCAGGATCATCGCCTCGGCCAGCACGAGCAGCGAGATCGCCGCCTGCTGCTGCAGGACGTTCGTCAGGTTGCCCGCCGTCAGGAAGGTCGGGTCGAGGAACGCGCCCACGACGAGCAGGAGCAGGATCACCGGCACCAGGGTCAGGTCGCGGAACCGGGCCAGCCTCAGCCGGGGGGCCGGAGCAGTCAAAGTGGTCACTCTTGTATGCCTTCCATCACGGCCACGAGCTCGTGGTCGGTCCAGCCACGCGGCACGTCCTTGACGACCCTGCCGTGGAACATCACCAGCACCCGGTCGCAGATGCGCAGGTCGTCGAGCTCGTCGGAGACCACGACGGCCCCCGCGCCCCGGCCGACCGCGTCCTCGACCGCGCCGAGCAGGGCCTGCTTGGCCTTGACGTCGACGCCCGCGGTCGGGTTGATCACGACCAGCGCCCTCGGGTCGTCCACGAGCGCCCGCGCGAACACGACCTTCTGCGCGTTCCCGCCGGACAGGTCGCCGACGGGCTGGTCGGGCCCCTCGGTCTTGATGTCCAGGCTCTCGATCATCTGGACGGCCCTGGCCCGGCGCCGCGCGGGCGAGACGATGCCGTAGGCGCCCAGTTTGTGGGCGATCGGCAGGGTCGCGTTCTCCCCCACCGACAACATCGGCACGAAACCCTCGTGGTGCCGGTCCTCGGGCACGAACCCGAGCCCGGCACGCATGGCGGCGGGCACGTCGCCCGGCCTGACCCGGGTGCCGTCGATCGTGACCACGCCCGTGTCCGGCTTGCGCAGCCCGACCAGGGTCTCGGCCAAGCCGACCTTGCCGCTGCTCGCCGAGCCCGCCAGACCCACGACCTCGCCGGACCTGACCGAGATGTCCACGTCCTGGTAGCGGCCGGTCAGCGACAGGCCCGCGCCCGACAACACGACCGCCTCGCCCGGCACGCGCTGCCGGGCCTCGTAGGCGGCCGTGGCCTCGCCGGTCATCGCGTCCACCAGCTCGTCCTGGGGGAACCCGGCGACCGGCCGGGTCACGATGTGCCGGGCGTCGCGGAAGACCGTGACGCTCTGGCAGATCTCGTACACCTCGTCCAGGTGATGCGAGATGTACATCATCGTGACGCCCTGCTCGCGCAGCGAGCGCATGCGGGTGAACAGCCGCTCGATGGCAGGGCCGTCGAGCCTGGCGGTGGGCTCGTCGAGGATGATGAACCGGGCGCCGAACGACAGCGCCCGCGCGATCTCCACGAGCTGCCGCTGCTCGACACCCAGCTCGCCGGCCAGCGCCTGCGGGTCGACGTCGACCTCGTAGGTGTCCAGCAGCTCGCGCGCCTTGGCCCGCAGCGCCCGCCAGTTGATCACCCGGCCGCGGCCGGTCTGGCGGTTGACGAACAGGTTCTCCGCGACCGTCAGCGCCGGGATGATCGTGGACTTCTGGTACACGCAGGCGACACGCTGCCGCCAGGCGTCGCGGTCGGCCAGGGCGGGCGCCGCCTCTCCCGAGAACAGCACCTCGCCCTCGTCCGGCCGCTGGAGCCCGGTGAGGATCGACACGAGAGTGGACTTCCCCGCGCCGTTCCGGCCGACGAGGGCGTGGGTCTGGCCCTCGGCGATGGCGATCTCCGCGCCGTTCAGCGCGGTGGTCGGGCCGAAACGCTTGACGACATTTCGGGCTTCAACGTGATATTTCATCACTTGACCTGGTTACCCCAGAGGTTCTGGTCGTCCACGTTGTCCTTCGTCACCAGCGGCGCCGGGAGCTGGTCCTCGAAGCCGTTGGGCAGCTGGATGATGTTGCTGCCGTGGTCGGTCGGGCCCGGCTGGAACGTCTTGCCGTCGACCGCCGCCTTGGCGTAGAAGATCGCGTACCGGGCGTAGAGGTCGGCCGGCTGCGACACCGTGGCGTCGATGTTGCCCTTGCGGATCTCCTCGAACTCCTGCGGGATGCCGTCGTTGGAGACCACGAAGACGTGCTTGGGGTCGGTCGGCGGGACCAGCAGGTTCTTCTGCTTGAGCACCTGCAGCGTCGGGGCCAGGTGCACACCGCCGGCGTGCATGTAGATGCCCTTGATGTCCGGGTTCTGCTCCAGGCGGGTCTGGAGCATGGACGCCGCCTTGCTGCCCTCCCACTCGGTCGGCTCGCTGAACACCGTGATGCCGGGGAACTTGCTCTTCATGCACTCGTTGAACGCCTCGGACCTGTCGCGGCCGTTGATCGAGCTGAGCGCGCCCTCGAGCTGCACGACCTTGCCCTTGCCGCCGAGCTTCTCGCCGAGGAACTCGCACGCCTTGGTGCCGTACGCGCGGTTGTCGGCGCGTACGACCATGTAGACCTTGCCCTTGTCGGGCCGGGTGTCCACGGTGACCACGGGGATCTTCTTGTTCTCCAGCTGCTGGAGCGTGTTGGCGATGGCGCCGGTGTCCTGGGGGGCCATGACGATCGCCTTGGCGCCCTGGCCAACCAGCGCCTGCACGTTGTTGACCAGCTTGGAGACGTCGTTCTGGGAGTTGGTGGCGGGCATCAGGTCGGCCTTGAGCTCGGTCGCCATCTGCGGGACGTACTTCATGTAGGAGTTCCAGAAGTCGGAGTCGGCGCGCGGGTGGTCGATGCCCACCTTGCCGCCGCCTCCCCCTTCCGCCGAGGAGCCGCTGGTGCCGTTCGTGCCGCTGGAGCCGCAGGCGGCGACGACCGCCAGCAGGGCCGCGCTCGCGACCACCGGACCGATCTTCATGGGGGGTTACCTTCCTTGGTTGGTTGGCCGGAGCCGCAGCCCCTGCATGCCGCCGTCGACCGCGAGCGCGGTGCCGGTGGTCGCGGCGGCCTCGGGACCTGCCAGATAGACGATCGCGGCGGCGACCTCCTCGGCGCTGACCAGGCGGCCCATGGGCTGCCTGGCGTTCAGCGCCGCTCGTTCGGCCTGCGGATCGTCGGCCGAGTCGAGCAGCCGCCCCACCCACGGGGTGTCGGCGGTGCCCGGGTTGACGCAGTTGACGCGGATGCCCTCGCGGACGTGGTCGGCGGCCATGGCGAGGGTCAGCGACAACACCGCGCCCTTGGTCGCGCTGTAGAGCGCCCGGTCCGGCAGCCCCGCGGTGGCCGCGATCGAGCAGGTGTTGACGATGGCCGGGTGCTCCGACCTGCGCAGGTACGGCAGGGCCGCCCGGCTCACCCGGACGATGCCGAACACGTTGACCTCGAAGACCTTCCGCCACTCCTCGTCCGGGTTGTCCTCGACCGTGCCCTGGGCGCCGACGCCCGCGTTGTTGATCACGATGTCGATGCCGCCGAGCCGTTCCGCGGCCTCGGCCACCGCCACCCGCACGGACGCGTCGTCCGCCACGTCCGCCTTGATCCCCACGAAGGGGTCGCCGGGCGGGGCGAGGTCGAGGCAGGCGACCTTCATGCCGCGCGCCGCGAGCAGGGTGGCGGTGGCCAGGCCGATGCCTGAACCGCCGCCGGTCACGATGGCCTTGAGCGTCATGACGTGGCCCTCCATACCTGGCCGTCGGGGAAGGAGTGGGCGGCGATCGACGCCGCGTGCATCTCGGCGCTGAAGCCGGAGGCCATGGGGGCGGTGTAGCGGCCGTGGTCGATGACGACCGGGTGCACGAAGTGCTCGTGGAGGTGGTCGACGTACTCGATCACCCGGCCGTCCATCGTGCCGGTGATCGCCACGTAGTCGAACATCGACAGGTGCTGCACCAGCTCGCACAGCCCGACGCCGCCCGCGTGCGGACAGACCGGCACGCCGAACTTGGCCGCGAGCAGCAGGATCGCCAGGTTCTCGTTGACCCCGCCGACCCTGGCCGCGTCGATCTGCAGGTAGGAGATCGCGCCGGCCTGGAGGAGCTGCTTGAAGACGATGCGGTTCTGGACGTGCTCGCCGGTGGCGACCGCGACCGGCCTGATGCCCTCGGCGATGGCGGCGTGGCCGAGCACGTCGTCAGGGCTGGTCGGCTCCTCCACCCAGTGCGGCCGGTACGGGCTCAGCGCGCCGACCCACTCGATGGCCGAGGCGACGTCCCAGCGCTGGTTGGCGTCGATCGCGATCGGGTAGTCGGGGCCGCAGACCTCGCGGGCCACGCGGAAGCGGCGCAGGTCGTCGTCGAGGTCGGCGCCGACCTTGAGCTTGATCTGGCCGAAGCCCTGGTCGAGGGCCTCCTTGCAGAGGCGTCGCAGTTTGTCGTCGTCGTAGCCGAGCCAGCCGGGGGAGGTGGTGTAGGCGGGGTAGCCGGTCTCGATGAGCCGCTGGATCCGCTCCTCCTTCCCCCCTTCCGCATTTTTCAGGATCTGGAGGGCTTCGTCCTGGGTGAGCGCGTCGCTCAGGTAGCGGAAGTCGATCAGCCCGACGATCTCCTCGGGCGACATCTCCGCCAGCAGCCGCCACACCGGCTTGCCCGCCCGCCTGGCCTTCAGGTCCCACAGGGCGTTGACCACGGCGGAGATCGCCATGTGCATGACGCCCTTCTCCGGCCCCAGCCACCGCAGCTGCGAGTCGTTGACCAGCTCTTTGTACAGCGCGCCGAGGTCTTCGACGTCCCGGCCGAGCACGTACGGCTCAAGCGCCCGGATCGCTCCGGTCTGCACGTCGTTGCCGCGTCCGATGGTGAACGCGAACCCGTGCCCCTCGACCCCGTCGTCGGTCTTCAGCACCACGTAGGCGGCGGAGTAGTCGGGGTCCGGATTCATCGCGTCCGACCCGTCCAGCTCCCGCGACGTGGGGAAACGCACGTCGTGCGTCTCCAGCGCGACGATCCTGTACGCCATCAGGCCTGCCCCACCGTCTGCCGCTGGCGGCCGAGCCCGTCGATCTCCAGCTCCATCACGTCGCCCGCACGCAGGTACGGCTGGCCGGGCATGCCCATCGCGACCCCGGCCGGGGTGCCGGTGTTGATCACGTCACCGGGTTCGAGCACCATGAACCGGCTCAGGTACCGCACGATCTCGGCCACGTCGAAGATCATGTCCTTGGTGCCGCCGTCCTGGCGCGGCTCGCCGTTCACCCGGAGGCGCAACCCCAGGCTCTGCGGGTCGCCGACCTCGTCCGCCGTCACCAGCCAGGGACCCAGCGGGTTGAACGTCTCGCACGACTTGCCCTTGTCCCACTGGCCGCCGCGTTCGAGCTGGAACTCGCGCTCGGAGACGTCGTTGGAGATCGCGTACCCGGCGATCACGTCGAGGGCCTCGTCCCGGCTGTCGAGGTAGCGGGCCCGCCGGCCGATCACGACCGCCAGTTCCACCTCCCAGTCGGTCTTCACGCTGCCACGCGGCACCAGCACCTCGTCGTACGGGCCGATCACGGTGTTGGCGGCCTTCATGAACACCACGGGCTCGGCGGGCGGCTCCGCACCGGACTCGGCGGCATGGTCGCGGTAGTTCAGGCCGATGCAGACCACCTTGCCCGGCCGGGCGATCGGCGCGCCCACCCGCAGCCCGGCGGCATCGACGACGGGCAGGTCGCCGCGCTCCAGCGCGTCACGTACGCGCGCCACTCCCCCGGAGGCGAGGAAAGCCCCGTCGATCTCGGGCTCCCCGATGTCGCGCAGGGTGCCGGAGGCGTCCATCACCACCGGCCGCTCCTGTCCGACAGGTCCCACTCGCAGCAGCTTCACACCGCACCCTTCACTTATTCATCGGATGTCTGTGCTTCAGATGCTGCTGCGACATGGCGGCGCGTGTCAAGGGCGTACAAGCGGATACATCCGATCCGTAACCCACAACGACACCTCGAACCCCGACCTATCGCCTCCCTCAGCCCCGAGAGCTCCGAAGATTCCCCTCTTTCGTCGCTTGCATCACCTTGAAAAACATCGGAGGTACCCCTCACTCCCCTTCCCACTCCGCAGCCCCTGACCGCCCCACACTCGGACGCCTGGATCGAGGGAACTCCGGCGCGGTCACGCCGGCGGGAACGCCCCACCAGCGTCCGACCGGATTCGGCCAGGAGACGCTGGTCGGCGTGCAGTGCACGTGGGGAACGGGGATGGGCATTCGGCCACGTCCGGACGGTCGAAGTCTGGTGCGTGCCATGGTCGTCGGACGACGTGCACCCGCAGGTGAGCCGGCTGCGGGAGTCGAAGGACTTCAGCGGCCCGGCTCGTAAGTGCTGGGCCCAGGGCGGCACGCCTCCTGCTCTCGCGCTCCCTTCCCTCGCCGGAGCAGTAACAACCCGCTGACGGTGAGCGCGCAGGCCAGGATGACGAGTTGCACGACGTAATGGACGGCCTCCGTCGGGAGGAGCAGGTTGCCGGTGTGCAGGCCGGTGTGCACGCCGACCGCCATCCACACCGTCCCCGTACGCGCCCGCGCCGCCGCGCACGCGAAGCCGAGTGCGACGGCCTGCAGTATGTAGAGCAGCCGTTCGGCGGGCGAGTCGGCCGGGCTGTTGGAGAGGATGTGCAGCGCGCCGAACCCCACCGACACCACGATCAGCACGGCTCTCGGCGACAACCGGGCCGACAACGTGTCGAACAGGTGCCCTCGCCACAGTAACTCCTCCGGGAAGGCCTGACTGAGCAGGGCGAACGCGATGCCGTACGGCACCAGCCCCAGATTGGCGAAGATCATCTCTTTCGGCGCCAAGGACGTCACGCCGAACGCCAGCGACAACAAGATGGCGGCCATCGTGGGGACCGCGCCCGCCACGACCCCCAGCAACAGCTGCGGCACGGCCCGCCGGGACCGTTCCATGCCCACCCCGGCCCAGGACTGGCCGCCGAGGAAACGCCGGATCAGATAGACCAGCCCGAGCGCGGCCAGCGTGATGCCGATCATGCCGAGCGGCCGGTAGAGGGGATGGTCGGAGGCCAGCAGCAGGGTCGCAGGGGCGGTGCCGACGATGACCTGCGCGAACGTGGCGGCCACGGTGATCAGCACTGCCCAGACGGGATGGGTGGCTCTGTTCATGGAAGAACACGCTAGGTAACCGGGCCGGGTCGGCACATCAGCCCGGAGTCTGAATCGGACATGACAAAGGTCATGGGCCTGAGGGAGGATCCCGGCCCTCACGCGCGCGGCTAGAGTCGTCGGGCATGCCTCCCTCTCTGGCCAGGCTGCGTGACCCCGACCGGCCGGCCCTGTTCAGCGTGGTGTTCTGGGTGGTGCTCGCGGGCACTGCGATCGCGTACGCCTCAGACCCGGGAACGCCGGCCCAGATCGTGGTGTTCCATGCCGTCCTGGCGCTCGTGGCCGCGCTGTGGCTGCTGCTGCCCTGGCGGCGCGCCACCGGGTGGCGGCGTCCGGTCGCGCTGGTGTTCCTGCTGGCGACCCTCGCGCTGGGACCGCTGGGATCGGACGGGTCCCACATGCTGCTGACGCTCATCGCCATCGCCAACGTCGCGTTCGTGTACGACATGCGGGCCGCGGCGGTCATCATCGGCTGCCTGAGCGCATTCATGTCCACCTTGGACATCGTCATGTACGACCGGAGTCTGATGCACGCCGCCGGGCAGGCCGTGCCGTTCATCGTGGCCGCCTCGTTCGTGCTCGGCATGACGTCGGCCGTGCTGGAGGCGCGGCGCAGAAGGGCCGAGGCGCAGCGGCTTCTCGCCCGCGTGCGGGAGCTCACGGTCGCGCAGGAGCGGGCGCGGATGGGCGCGGAGATGCACGACTCGATCGGCCACCACCTGACCGTGATCAAGATCAGCCTGGAGAACGCCGGACGCCTACGTTCACGTCGCCCCGAGGCCGCCTGGGACGAGGTGCGGCTGGCCAAGGAGATCAGCGTGGCGGCCCTGGCCGACGCCCGCCGCTGGGTCAGGGCCCTGCGCCCGCTCGAACTGGAGGGCCAGGTCAGCAGCGCGGCGCTGGAGCGGCTGGCGGCCTCGTTCGACGGTACGGGGCTGGCGGTGTCCTTCGCGGTCGAGGGCGAGGAGGTGCCGCTGGAGCCCGACGTGGAGCTGGTGCTCTACCGCGTGCTGCAGGAGGGCCTGACGAACGCCGTCCGGCACGCCGGGGCCCGCCACGTCCGTGGCCGGCTGACCTTCGGCGGCGGGCGAGTGGTCCTGGTGGTCGCCGACGACGGCGCGGGCCGGAGCGCGGACGCACGCGACGGCTTCGGCCTGCGCTCCCTCGCCGAACGCGCCCGCACGGCGGGCGGCACCCTGGTCGCGGGCGACCGCCCGGAAGGCGGCTTCGAGGTACGGGCGGAGCTTCCGGCACGGCTCGGCGAGGTAGCGTCATGACGCGGCGCGAGCACATGCCGGACGGCGGGACGCGGGCGGGGTGACATGACGACGATCAGGGTCCTGCTGGCCGACGACCAGGAGCTGATCCGGCAGGGGCTGCGCAAGATGCTGGAGATCGAGGACGGCATCGAGGTGGCCGGCGAGGCCGCCGACGGCGAGCAGGCGCTACGCGTGGCCGCGCGGTGCCGGCCGGACGTGGCGCTGGTGGACGCGAGAATGCCCGGGATGGACGGCGTCGAGCTCATCCGCCGGCTGTCGGCCGGGCATCTCGGCGTGGCCGCGATCGTGCTCAGCACCTTCGACGAGGACGACTACATCTTCGGCGCCCTGCGCGGCGGGGCCGTCGGCTACCTGCTCAAGGACTGCACGCCGGAGGAACTGGTCGACGCCATCCGCCGGGCCGGCCGCGGGGAGACGGTGCTCGCCTCACCCGTCGCCGCACGTCTGGTGACCGAGCTACGGCGCACCCCTGCCGCGCCCAGGGCACTGCCTCACCAGGAGCGCCTGTCGATCAGGGAGTCAGAGGTCGCCAAGCTGATCGCCACAGGGGCCACGAACCGGGAGATCGCGGCGCGGCTGCTCATCACCGAGGGCACGGCGAAGAACCACGTCTCAAGCCTGCTACGCAAGTACGGCATCCCCGACCGCACCCGCCTCGCCCTCCACCTGAAGGACAGCGGACACCCGCCCAAGGACACCGGGCCCACCGACCACACCACCACCTGATCGACCACCTCGGCCCCGGCCCCCGGCCCCCGGCCCCGCCCCCGAAGGGCCTTACGGGCGGGGCCGCCGAGCTCCCGCGCGCACCGCCAACGACAGTCCGCACGTTCCTCACCCCGGAGATGGGCCCGTGCGCGGGGATGGGTCGGGAGCTTGGGGGCGGCTTGGGGGCGAGGTCGGGTTGGGGGCGATGTGGGTGCAGGGTGCGGCGGTGCTGTGGTGCTTGGTTTGGGGGCGTGGGTGGAAGGAGGTGTCGGGGGTGAGGGGGTTGTTCGGTGCGGGGTTATGGCGGGGTGTCTGGACGGCGGGGATGGTGGCGGGGTGTGGGCTACTTGACGGGCGTACAGTGGCGTAATAGAACACGTTTCAGTACGAATAAACCAAGCGCTTGATCAAGAGGTGACCGCGCGTGCATATCGACCTCGTCGACAGGGACCGTTACGCGACTTCCGGCCCACCCCACGAACAGCTCGCCTGGCTCCGCGCCAACTCCCCCGTCCACCGGCACGACGGCGAGCCCGGGTTCTGGGCGGTCACCCGCTACGAGGACGTCGTGCACGTCTCCCGCCACTCCGATCTGTTCTCCTCGGCCAAGAAGCTCGCCCTCTTCGACGAGATGCCCGAGGACCAGATCGCCCTCCAGCGGCTGATGATGCTCAACCAGGACCCGCCCGAGCACACCAGGCGGCGCTCCCTGGTCAACCGGGGCTTCACACCCCGGACGATCGGCGCCCTCGAACAGCACATCCGCGACATCTGCGACGACCTGCTCGACAAGTGCTCCGGCGAGGTGGACTTCGTCACCGAGATCTCCGCCCCCCTCCCCCTGTACGTGATCTGCGAGCTGCTCGGCGCTCCCGCGACCGACCGCGACAAGTTGTTCTCCTGGTCGAACCGCATGATCGGCGCCCAGGACCCCGACTACGCGGCGACACCCGAGGAGGGCTCCGGCGCAGCCATGGAGGTGTACGCCTACGCCAACGAGCTCGCGGCGCAGCGCAGAGCCGCCCCCAAGGACGACATCATCACCAAGCTCCTCCAGCCCGACGACAAGGGCGAAACCCTCGGCGAGGACGAGTTCGACCTGTTCGTCCTGCTGCTGATCGTCGCGGGCAACGAGACCACCCGCAACGCGGCCTCCGGCGGCATGCTCGCCCTCTTCGACCACCCCGACCAGTGGGACCGCCTGGTGGCCGACCCCACGCTGGCCAGGACGGCGGCCGACGAGATCGTCCGGTGGGTCTCGCCGGTCAACCTGTTCCGGCGCACGTCCATGGCGGACCAGGTGCTCGGCGGGCAGCCCATCAAGGACGGCGACAAGGTCGTGGTCTTCTACTCCTCCGCCAACCGGGACGCCTCCGTCTTCCCGGACCCGGAGGTCTTCGACATCGGACGCACCCCCAACACGCACATCGGCTTCGGCGGCGGCGGCGCGCACTTCTGCCTCGGCAACCACCTCGCCAAGCTGGAACTGCGCGTCCTGTTCGAGCAGCTGGCCAGGCGCCGGCCGCGCATCCGCCAGGCCGGCCCGGCCCGCCGCCTGCGCTCGAACTTCATCAACGGCATCAAGGAGCTCCCGGTCACGATCGCCTGACCCCGCCGAACCCCTCCCAGGCACCGGGGACGCCCTCACGAGAACCGCCGGTGCCGGGGATGGCGAGCGGTTCCGCGGCGGGCCGCGCGGATCTGGCGCAGGACGCGGACCGTGCCCTCCGGGCCGGGTTGCCAGCCGCGCTCGATCAACGCGTCGGCGACGTGCCGGAGGAGGCCGGCGATCTGGCCGGGGATGACGTCACGGCGTACGGCGATCACGCGCCAGCCCAGCCGCCGCAGCTCCTCGCGGCGGACGGCGTCGCGCCGCCGGTCCGCCGGCGAGGTGTGGTGCTCCTGGCCGTCGTACTCGACCCCCACCTGGTACGGCTCCCACCCCAGGTCGAGGTAGGCGCGCCGGCCGCCGCCAAGGGCACGGCGAGCTGCGTGGCGGGCCTGGGCAGGCCGCCGTCGACGAGGACGACCCGCAGCCAGCTCTCCCGGGGCGAGGCGGCGCCCCCGTCGGCCAGGCTCAGCGTGTCGCGCAGCCGCCAGGAGTTGAGCGGACGACGCCACAACGCCTCCATGTCGACGCCCCGCCGCGCGAACTGGTCGAGCGCCGCCACCGCCTCCGGACGCGGCAACGACCGGGCGCAGTCGAGGGCCGTGCGCGCCATGGTGGTGAGCCGGACGCCCCGGTGGTCGGTGACGTCGTCGGCGGGCGGTTCGCCCACGTACGTGACGCAGCCGGGGATCGCCAGGTGGGCGGGGGCGATCACCTCCACCGGCCAGTCGGCGTCGGGGACGGAGAGCACGCTCAGGCCCCAGACGTGTGCGGCCGTCTGCCGGCAGACGACGGCCTGCCGGCAGGACCGGGTGATGCGCTCGGCGCGGCCGAGCAACGAGAGTGCGGCGTTCACGGGGTCCAGCGTGACGGCCTCACCCCGACCCCCGCAGAGCCGAACGCCGTTCTGTGGACAATCCCTCCGACTGCTCACTCGACGGTCCGCCGCGTCACCGCGCAGGCTGATCACTTCAGCCGACGGGCCGTCATCGCGGGGGCTGGTCGGTCCGGCCGGCAGGCGGCCGGCTCGGCGTCGGTCAGCTGTTCGCCCGCTTCGGCGATCACGTTCTCGCCGTCATCAGGCTGCCTTCACGAAGTGGTGGACGGTCACCCATGCTTCGCCGCGGGCCCGGATCGCCTTCTCGGGGAGGCCGCCGCCGGTCAGGAGGCCAATGCGCGCAGGGCGGGCAGGACGTCCTCGGCCAGGCGTTCGGCCTGGGCGCGCGGGTCGGGGCCGAGGGGCGTGAAGTTCATCGACGTGAACCCCAGGTCCACGAACGCCGCCAGGCGGTCGGTCACCTCAGCCACCGAACCGGCGACCACGCCGTCGCCCACACCGTCACCCACGCCGTCACCCACACCGTCACCCACGCCGTCACCCTCGGAGGGGGCGCCGATGCGGAAGGTGACGTTGTAGACGCACTCGACGGCGCGACCGACCGACAGGATCCGGTCCCTCATGGCCGCCGCCCGCTCCGGCGGCGCGAAGCCCAGGGACGGGATCCAGCCGTCCGCCAGCCGGCCGGTGGCGTCGAGGGCGCGCGGCCCGTACGTGCCCAGCCAGATCGGGATGGGGCTGAGGGGCTTGGGCTCGATGGTGGCCCGATCGGTGCGGTAGCGGGAGCCTTCGTAAGTGAAGTCCGACTCGGACCAGAGGCCGCGGATGACGTGGACGGCCTCGACCATGCCGTCCACCTTCTCGCGGGGCGTCGGCACCCCGAGCCCGAACGCGCGGAACTCCTCGTCGGAGTAGCCGCCCCCGAGGCCGAGGATCAGCCGGCCGCCGGAGAGCCGGTGCAGCGTCTCGGCCATCTTGGCGACCATCGCGGGCGGCCGGTACGGCACTCCCAGCACCCGCGTCGCCACCCTGATCCGCGAGGTGGCGGCGGCCACCCAGGTCAGCATCGTCCACAGCTCGTACGTGGGCTCGCCGCCGCACGGGTGATCCGAGGCCGAGACGAAGTCGAAGCCCAGCTCCTCGGCCGCGCGGGCGTCGCCCACGGGATCGGCCCCCGGCGCCGCCGACGTCGATATGCCCAGTCCGAACACGACCCGCCTCCTCCGCATTGGTTTACATGTAAACCTAGAGCGGAGGTCGGTTACACGTCAACTAAACTCCCGGGCCATGGAGCCCAACTGGCTGGACGACGCCGAGTTCCGGGCCTGGATCGGCTATCGCAGGATGCGCCTGCTGCTGGACGCCCAGGTCAACCGCGACCTCGCGAGCGATTCGGGGCTGTCGGCGCCCGACTACGACGTCCTGTCCGCGCTGACCTCCACGCCCGGCCACCGGTGGCGGCTCACCGCGCTGGCCGACCGCATGCTCTGGTCGAAGAGCCGCCTCTCCCGGCACATCTCGCGGATGGAGCAGCGCGGGCTGGTCACCCGGGAGGGGTTCGAGGGGGACGCGCGCGGGGCCGTGGTCGTGCTGACCGACGGAGGGTTGCGGGCCATCCAGGAGGCGGCGCCCGCCCATGTGGCGTCCGTGCGCAGGCACTTCATCGACCTGCTCTCGCGGGAGCAGATCGAGGTGCTCGCCACGATCGCCGAGACCGTCCTGGACCACCTGCCGGACGGCGAGCAGGACAGACCAGGGTGACCCGGCGCGGTCAGGCCTCGACCCACATCGGACGCCAGTCCGGCACCTCGTGGTAACGCCGCAGCTCCGCCACCCCGGACAGCATCCCGCCCCAGGCCGCGTACGGCGGGCGCTCGGCGTCGAAGCCGCTCTGCACGAGCGTCAGCCGCGTCCGGCCGGCGGACCCGGCGAGCTCCCAGGAGCTCACCCCCGGGCCGCCCCAGTCGACGGAGAACCGGCGCTCCGGCTCCAGCTCCAGCACCTTGGCCGGCGACGGGTCGTTCGCGAACCCGCCCATGGCGAACCGGCCGCCGACGTACGGCTCGATCTCGATCGGCATCCCGAACCACTTGGTCACCGTCCCGGAGTCGACCAGCGACTCGAAGACCTGGGCGGGCGCCGCGTCGATGGTGACCTCGGCGCGCAGCTCGCGCGCGGTGAAGTCGGCGCGCGGCGTGAGCGGGCGGCCCTCGACGTGCTCGGCCAGGCTGGCCAGCACCTGGAACCAGTACGTCTGCAGCACGCCCCGGATGCTGGCGCCGGTGACGACGTCCTGGAAGTCGAAGTGCGACTGCGACACCGAGACGATCGTCGCCGACTCGCCGTCCTCCTCGACCGCGAGTTCGGCGGTCGTCTCGACGCCGTCCAGCAGCCAGGCGAACCGCACGCCGCGCTCGTCGGCCGACAGGACCCGCTGGTGCGGCGCGTCGCCCTCCGGCGTCGTACGCCCCCAGAACTCGAACCGGTCCGGCAGGTCCACCTCGGCGTGCTCGGCCAGCCAGACCCGCGCCTCGGCCGGATCGGTGATCGCGTGCCACACCTCCTTGACCGGCGCCTGAACGCGGACCTTTGCGATCATCGGCTCACTCATGCTCTTCTCCCTTGGGGTAACAGGCGACGGCGAGCTTGAAGGCGTCACCCTCAGCGCCGCCGTAACGAGTGAAAAGCTCCTGCAGCATGCCCTGCAGGTCGTTCAGGAACTCCTGGCGGCTCTCCGGACGTACGTGGATCTCTCCGGACAGGCCGATGGACGGCAACTCGGGCGCGTCCCGGTCGAGCGCGGCGATGTCGGCCTGGACCTCCTCCATGAGGTCGAGCAGGTAGCCCAGGCTCAGCTCGTCGCGCGCCTTGCGCAGCCCGATCCGCCCGACCAGCCGCGGCGACAACCAGTACGACCGGGCGCCGGCCTGGTAGATGCCCTCGTGGACGCCGCGCACCTTGCGCTCGGACACCAGCTCCACGAGACCGGCCTCGACCAGCCGCTTGACGTGGTAGTAGACCCGCTGCGGCGTCTGCCCGAGACGTTCGGCGACCTCCGAGCACGTACGCGGCTCGGCCAGTTGCCTCAGCACCTCGACCCGTTGCGGCTTGAGCAGCGCCTCGGCCTGCTCGATCTGTTCCAGATACAGGACATCTCTCATCGCAAAAACAATCTTTTACGTAAAAATCCTCTTTGTCAATGGGACAGACCACGAGCAGCCGTGAGCAGCAAAAAAGGCCCGCACCGGATCGGGCGGGCCAGAGGGTGCCGAACCGGCTCTAGGGCCAGGAGCTGTCCTGGTCGGGGTCGCCGCCGGCGGACAGCAGGCGCAGGTCGCTCTCGACCATCATCGCGACCAGCTCGTCGAACGACACCCGCGGCTCCCACCCCAGCTGCGCCCGCGCCTTCTTCGGGTCGGCGCACAGCAGGTCCACCTCCGCCGGGCGGTGCAGCGCCTGGTCGACCACCACGTGCCGCTCCCAGTCCAGCCCGGCGGCCGTGAAGGCGGCCTCCACCAGCTCCCGCACCGACTTCATCCGCCCGGTGCCGATCACGTAGTCCTCGGGGTTGGCGGCCTGGAGCATCAGGTGCATCGCCTTGACGTAGTCGCCCGCGTAGCCCCAGTCGCGGCGCGCCTCCAGGTTGCCCAGCCGCAGCTCCGTGGCCAGGCCGAGCTTGATCCGGGCCACCCCGAGGGTGACCTTCCTGGTCACGAACTCCGCGCCGCGCCGCGGCGACTCGTGGTTGAACAGGATCCCCGACACCGCGAACATCCCGTACGACTCGCGGTAGTTCTGCGCGAGGAAGTGCCCGTACGCCTTGGCCACCCCGTACGGCGAGCGCGGGTGGAAGGCCGTGCGCTCGTTCTGCGGGGTCTCGGTGACCTGCCCGAACATCTCCGAGGACGAGGCCTGGTAGAAGCGGATCTGCCCCGGGGACGACGATCCCCCGCCCCGCGACACGCCCGAACACACCCGGATCGCCTCAAGCATCCGCAGGACGCCCATCCCGGTCACTTCGGCGGTCAGCTCGGCCTGCTCCCACGACATGGGCACGAACGAGATCGCCCCCAGGTTGTACACCTCGTCCGGCTGAACGCGTTCCACCGCGGAGATCAGCGACCCCTGGTCCAGCAGGTCGCCCCGGACCACCTGGACGTCGGCCAGCAGCTTGCGCATGCGCGAGACGCGCGGGTTGGCCTGCCCGCGGGCCAGCCCCCACACCTCGTACCCCTGGTCGAGCAGGTGCTCGGCCAAGTAGGAACCGTCCTGGCCGGTGATGCCGGTGATCAGAGCGCGCCTGGCCAAGGGGTCCTCCAACTATCACGTAGGTACGGTGGCCCGCACCGCGTCCCTTTGGGACGGGAATGTACAGCTAAGCGCCTGGACGCAGCACCAAAGCCAACTAGAACCTGTTCCACCGAACCACGCTCGGTTACCTTAATGTCGCAGTTCGCACGGCCTGTGGAGACTGTTGTGAACAATTCCAGGTGACCTACCGAATGGTAGCCTTCTCGGACTAAGGTCATCTTTCACGGTACACGCCCGCCTCTTGGGGCCTTACCGCAGAAAACATGGGCCTACCGGCGGAGAAAGGGGTGTCCGTGAGCGAGGCGCTGCGGATCGCGCTGCTGTCCTATCGCAGCAAGCCCACCTGCGGCGGGCAGGGCGTCTACCTCCGGCACCTGAGCCGTGAACTGGTCGCGCTCGGCCACCACGTCGAGGTGTTCTCCGGTCCGCCCTACCCCGAGCTGGACGAGGGCGTCGTCCTGCGCGAGGTGCCCAGCCTCGACCTCTACCGGGACGAGGACCCGTTCAGGACCCCGAAGCTGGCCGAGTACCGCGACTGGATCGACCTCCTGGAGGTCGGCACCATGTGGACGGCCGGCTTCCCCGAGCCGCTCACCTTCACCCTGCGCGCCTACCGCGAGCTGAAGAAGCGCGTCGGCGACTTCGACGTCGTCCAGGACAACCAGACCCTGGGCTACGGCCTGCTCGGCATCCAGAAGCTGTTCCCCGTGGTCGGGACGATCCACCACCCGATCAGCGTCGACCGGCGGATCGAGCTGGAGGCCGCCACGGGCTACAAGAAGCTCACCATGCGCCGCTGGTACGGGTTCGTGAAGATGCAGTCCCGCGTCGCCCCCCGGCTCAGCCCGATCCTCACCGTCAGCGAGTCGTCGCTGGCCGACATCCACCGGGACTTCAACGTCCCGCAGGCCAACATGCGGCTGATCCCGCTCGGCGTGGACACCCGCTACTTCCACCCGCGCCCGGACAAGCCCCGCCGCAAGGGCTCGATCGTCGCGGTGGCCAGCGCGGACTCGCCGATGAAGGGCGTGGCCACGCTGCTGCGCGCGGTCGCCAAGCTCGCCACCGAACGCGACGTGAACCTGACCGTGGTCAGCAAGCCCACCCCCGGCGGCCCGACCGAGCGGCTCGTCCAGGAGCTGTCGCTGCAGGACCGGGTGCGCTTCGTCCACGGCATCTCCGACGACGAGCTGGGCGAGCTGATCGCCACCTCGGAGATCTCCGTGGTCCCCTCGCTGTACGAGGGCTTCTCGCTGCCCGCCGTCGAGCACATGGCCTGCGCCACACCCCTGGTGGCCAGCCGTACGGGCGCGCTGCCCGAGGTCGTGGGCGACGCGGCCGTCCAGGTCCCGCCGGGCGACGCCGAGGAGCTGGCGGCCGTGCTGCGCCGCCTGCACGACTCCCCCGAGGAGCGCGAGCGGGTGGGCAAGGCCGGCTACGACCGGGTCATGGAGCGCTACACCTGGCACGTCGTCGCCAAGCGGACGGTCGAGGCGTACCGCGAGGCGATGGCGGCGCACAAGGGCCGCCGCTGACCCCCGAACGAAAAGCCCCAAGAGCTGATCAAGGAGAAGCGACAAAGTGCTGACCGTGGACTTCGACCGGCTCCCCGTGGGCCCCGGCGTGCGCGTGCTCGACCTGGGCTGCGGCGGCGGCAGGCACGCCTTCGAGGTGCTGCGCCAGGGCGCCGACGTCGTCGCCTTCGACATGGACCAGGCCGAGCTGGACAACGTGGCGGCCATGTTCGTGGCGATGGACAAGGCGGGCGAGGTGCCGCTGGGCGCGACCGGCGACACCGTCCAGGGCACGGCGCTGGACATGCCGTTCGAGGACGGCGGCTTCGACCGCGTCATCGCGGCCGAGGTGCTGGAGCACATCCCCGACGACATGACCGCCATGCGGGAGATCTTCCGCGTGCTCAAGCCGGGCGGCACCGCGGCGATCACCGTGCCGAGCTTCCTGCCCGAGCGCATCTGCTGGGCCCTGGACGAGGACTACCACACCGCCCCCGGCGGCCACGTGCGGATCTACACGCTGGCCGAGCTGTCGGCCAAGCTCAAGTCCGTCGGCTTCGAGATCGGCCCGCACCACCACGCCCACGGCCTGCACGCGCCCTACTGGTGGATCAAGTGCGCGGTGGGCGTCAACAACGACGACCACCCGGTCGCCAAGGCGTACCACGAGCTGCTGGTGTGGGACATCATGAAGCGCCCGGCCGCCACCAGGATCGCCGAGGCGCTGCTCAACCCGCTCATCGGCAAGAGCGTGGTCCTCTACGTCAAGAAGCCATGATCTCCCGCGAGGAGGTCGTCCGCACGGCCCTCAGCATCGCGGCCATCCAGCAGGACGACGGCGGCGTGCCCTGGCCCGAGGGGCACGTGGACGCGTGGAACCACGTCGAGTGCCTGATGGGCATGTGCGTGGCCGGGCTGTCCGAGCCGGTGCGGCGCGGCTGGGAGTGGCTGGCCCGCCACCAGCGCCCCGACGGCTCCTGGCCGATGAAGCTGCTGGACGGCGTGGCCACCGAGGCGGGCGGCGAGTCCAACCACGCCGCCTACGTCGCCGCCGGCGTCTGGCACCACCATCTCGTCACCGGCGACCGCGAGCACGCCGAGCGCCACTGGCCCATGGTCAAGGCCGCGCTCGACTACGTGGTGGGCCTGCAGAGCGAGCGGGGCGAGATCGTCTGGGAGCGGGACGCCCACGGCCGGGCGGCGGCGTACGCGCTGCTGACCGGCTGCTCCTCGATCCACCAGGGCCTGCGCTGCGGCGTGCTGCTCGCCGACCACCTGGGCGACCCGCAGCCGCACTGGGAGCTGGCCGCCGACCGGCTGGCCCACGTGTTGTCGGCGCACCCGGAGGCGTTCGCCGACAAGAGCCGGTTCTCGATGGACTGGTACTACCCGGTGCTGGGCGGCGCGGTGCGCGGGCGGCAGGCGTTCGAGCTGCTGGAGCGCGAGTGGTCCACGTTCGTGGTGCCGGGGCTCGGCATCCGGTGCGTGTCCGACCAGCCGTGGGTGACCGGGGCCGAGACGTGCGAGCTGGTGCTGGCCCTGGACGCCATGGGCGACCGTGCGCGGGCCGCCGCGCTCTTCGCCGACGTGCAGCACCTGCGGCACGAGGACGGCTCGTACTGGACCGGCTGGCAGTTCGTCAACCGCAAGCACTTCCCGCACGAGCGCTCCGGCTACACCGCGGCCGCGGCCATCCTCGCCGCGGACGCGTTGCAGCGCCTGTCCCCCGGTTCCGGGCTGTTCCGCGACATCGCGGGCACGTCGGTGTCCGATCCGGAGGCGTGCGGGTGCGTGGAGCGTCAGTCCTTCAGGCCGGCGCCCCCGGGCTGACCCGGAGAGCAACCCGGCGGCGGGTCATCCGAAGACCTGCGCGCAGCGCCGCTCGTACGCCCGCCGCCAGCTCAGCCTGTACAGCACCCGCAGCGGCAGCGGCGCGGTCGCGAAGATGTGGGCGCGCTGCTCCTCGTCGGCCGCGTCGAGGGTCCAGGCGGCGACCATGGGCAGCTCGCGCCCATGGCTCCTGCTGACCGCCTTGCCCGCCTCCTCCCACCACCCGGGGCTGACGTGCGCGCGGATCAGCGGGACGATCCGCGACTCCTCCAGGTCGAGGTGGGCGTTGAGCAGCGTGTGCAGCGCGCGCAGGTCGGCGGCCTGCTCGGCGGGCGGGCGGCGGGGGCCGGTGAGCCGCTCGATCACCTCGTCCATCTCCTGGTGGTCGGACTCCAGCCGGTCCAGGACCTCGGTGGCCTCCGGGGCCAGCGAGCGCAGCAGGGGCCAGATGTTGGCGTCCTCGTCGGAGTGGTGGTGGTGCAGCGCGCGAAGCTGCATCGCGGTGTGCTCGTCGATGAGCGCCCTGCGGCTCCCGTCGCCGGGCGGGCAGCGGTCGAGCGCGTCGGCCAGGCGGCCGAAGTCGCGGCGCAGCGCGCGGTGGAAGGCCAGGAACAGCACGAGGTCGGGGCCGTTGCGGATGGTGTCTGTGGTCATGCCCCCACGATCGGCCCCACCTCTTCAGGGCGACTCAACGCGTACTTGAGACGCGCTCCGCCCACCACGCCAGCCCGGCTCCCGCACAGCGCGCGGCGGCCCGGTCGAAGTGGGCGCGGCGGGCGTCCCGGTCCTCGGCCAGCAGGCCGAGGAAGTAGCCGACCGGCCCGGTGGGGAAGGTGGCCTGCCCGATCGCCAGGCGGTCCTCGTACGGCAGCAGCCGCCGGTAGATCTGCCGGCATCCCGCCGCGTCGCCCATCGCCCGCCTGGCCAGGCCGGTGTAGCAGAGCGCGGGCAGCTCGCCGAAGTCGCGCGGCATCTCGTGCCAGGGTTCCCGCATGACCGGCGGCTCCCCGGCGTACACCGCGGACAGGACGCGGACGAGCTGCCGGTGCCCCGGGAACGGCGAGAACCGCTCGAGCAGGTCCTCCTCGACCCGCCGCCCGGCGAACAGGTCCACGGCCACCAGCACCGAGGCCAGCGCCGACTGCGTGTGCCACAGGTTCAGCCGCTCCCCCGCCTCGGCCGCCGTGGTGTACGCCTCCTCCGCCCCCGCCACGTCGCCCGCGACGAGCCGCCGCGAGCCGAGGTAGAGCAGGTGCTGGAAGCGCGGCCAGGGCAGGTCGAGCCGTTCGATCAGCAGGCCGGCCCGGTGCGCGGCCTCGTCCGCGCCGCGCACGTCGTACAGCTCCAGGCGGGTGCGTTCCTGGATGAGCCGGCCGAGCAGTTCGAAACCGGGCAGGCCGAGGCCGGTCAGCTCGATGGCGATGCCGTCCAGCTCGTGCATGCGTTCGGGGAGCTGGATCCCCTGGTAGCGGGCGTTCAGGGTGATCGCCAGCAGCCGCCGTCCGGCGCCGTTCGCGGTGAGCCTGCGGGCCATCGCCAGGGCCTCGGCGGTGGCGGTGTCGCAGCGCGGGTCCGCCGAACCGTCGTAGCGTTCCATGCCCAGGCAGCCCAGCAGGCGGCAGCGCAGCTCGGAGTCGCCTTCCGGAAGCCGGTCGAGGGTGGTCTCGATGCGCTCGACCACGTCCAGCTCCACGTCGCCGTAGGTGTGGAACTTCCACAGGCCGGGGGCTTCCAGGCTGGTCAGCGCGCGGGCGGCGAGCTCGGGATCGCCGGTCCTGTCGGCGGCGCGCACGGCGTGGCCGCGCGTCTCGTGGGCGCCGTAGCCGTCCCCGGCGTCGAGCTGGGCCCGTACCAGGCTGAGCAGCAGCTCCACGTGGTGGACCGGGTCGGCGCCGGGCAGCCGTCCGTGGGTCTCGGCGGCCCGCCGCCACCAGGTCACGGCGTCGTCGTACGCGTGCCGCCCGGACGCCTGCCTGGCCGCCGCCGTGGCCCACCGTACGGCGTCGGCGGCTGCCGCCGGGCCCGCGGCCAGGGCGTGCGCGGCCAGCGCGGTCAGGTCGGCGGCCGGACGGCGTTCGAGCGCCCTGAGCACGGCCAGGTGCAGCTCGGTCCTGCGGCCGGCGGGCAGGTCGGCGTAGCACGTCTCCCTGACCAGGTCGTGGGCGAAGGCGTGCTCCTCGCCCAGCAACCGCAGCCCGACGGCCGCCGCCACCGCCTCCTCGACCAGCCGCACGCCGCCGCCCGCAGCCGGTTCGCCGGCCCGGGGGGTGCGGCCGGCCGTGTCCAGGGCCTCGGCCAGCAGCAGGGGGTCGGTGGCCCCGCCCGCCACCGCCGCCACCTCCAGCACCGCCCGGTAGGGCGCGGGCAGCCGCCGCGACCGCTGCCGCAGCACGTCGGCGAGCCCTTCGGGAACCACGCTGAGCGCCCGCGGCAGCCCTTCGTCGGCGGCCAGGCGCAGGGTCTCGCGGACGAACAGCGGGTTGCCCTTGGTCCGCTCGGCCAGCGCGCCGGCGTGGGCGGCGTCCAGGCCGGACAGCTCGGCCACGGCCGCGGCGTCGAGTCCGGCCAGCGGCAGCCGCAGCGCGCCGGCGCGGGCGACCATGGCGAGCGCGTCGTACATGGCGCCCGTGCCCTCGCCCGAGCGCACGGTGATGAGCACGGCGACCCGGCCGTGCTGGAGCCGGGCGAGGTCGGCGAGCAGGCCGAGCGAGGCCGCGTCGGCCCACTGCAGGTCGTCGAGCAGCACGAGCAGCGGCCGGTCGGCCGCCAGCGCGGCGAGGTAGCCGACCACCGCGCGGTGCAGCCGGAACCTGGCCTCGCCCGCCTCGGCGTGCTCCTCGGGCGCGGCGTCGTCGAGCAGCCGCCCGAGCGCGCCGGACGCGGCGGCCTCGGGCGGCACGCGGGCGGCCAGGTCGCGGACGATCTGCTGCCACGGCCACAGCGGTGGCGCGCCCGACATCTCATGACAGTGTCCCCAGGCCACGAGCCAGCCGTCCGCCTCGCGCCCGCGCGCGAACTCCTCGGCCAGCCACGTCTTCCCGATGCCCGGCTCCCCGGACAACACCGCCAGCCGGGTCCGGCCGCCCGCCACGTCGGCGGCCAGCAGCGCCAGCCGGGCGAGCTGGCCGGACCGTCCCACCACCACCCGGTCCTGCTCCGCCGTCCGGACCGGCCGCGTCAGCTCCACGACCGGGCGGGTGACCACCTCGCCCAGGGCGGCGTCCTGCGTGAGGATCATCGACTCCAGCCGCTGGATCCCGTGGCCGGGGTCGAGTCCCAGCTCCTCGGCCAGGTGGCGGCGGGCGGCGCGCAGGGCGTCCAGGGCGTCGGCCTGGCGGCCGAGCCGGTACAGGGCGCGGGCCAGGGCCTCCCACAGGCTCTCGCGCAGCGGATGCGCCCTGGCCAGCGACTCCAGCTCGGCCACGGCCGCCGGGTCGGGCCCGGCCGTGGCCAGGCGCTGCTCGCGCACGTCCAGGCACGCCTGTTCCAGGCGGTCGATCTCCGGCCGCAGCCACGGCACGTCCGCGAACTCCTCGTACGGCGTGCCGTGCCACAGCCGCAGGGCCTCGTCGTAGGCGCCCCGGCCGGCCAGGCGGGTGAACTCGGCGGCGTCCAGCCAGTGGGCGCCCAGGGCGTACCCTGGCGGCCGGTTGACCAGGACGGCCGAGGGGGCGCGCGGCGCACGTCCGGGTTCGAGCAGGCGGCGCAGGTTCGAGACGTAGCTGTGGAGCGTTCCCGTCGCGCGGGGCGGCGGGTCGCCGTCGTACAGGCTCTCCAGGAGCGCGTCGACCGAGACGGTGGCGCCCCTGGCGACGATGAGGCGGGCCAGCAGCAGCCGTGGCCGCGGCCCGCCGACGTCGATCGGGAGGTCGTCGAGGGCGGCCGAGAAGGGGCCGAGAACGCGGAACATCACCGCCATGCGGGGATTCTCGCACGATCACCGGAAATTGCCCCCGTGCCGGAAATATCAGCTTCCGAACACCTCAGGGGCCGCGTGCCGCAACCGGTCCAGGCTGTCGCGGGCCAGCTCCAGGTCGCGGCTCGTCGCTGTCCACGACCCGCCTCATCGGGTCGGTCTGCGGCCAGCCGTGGGCGAACACGCCCCGGATGCCGCTCTCCTGCAGCGCCTCCACGGCGGCGTCGGCGTGCTCGGGGGTGTTCTGGATGTGGGCCCAGTCCACGAGCGTGGTGATGCCGGCGTCCAGGGCGGCCGGCGCGCCGGGCCTCCTGGTCCGTTCGGGAACGTCCGTAGTTCTCGCACGTCCCGCTTGTGGCCCACTGGGAGGCGGGTTTGAGCCGGGGCCAAGGGACGCAAGGGCTTTTGCGGGTTCTTTGCCGGGGACATCCGGTGCGCCGCCGGTGAACGGCGCAATGGGGTTACTAGCTTCGTGTCTGGCCGTAGGAGGCGTCTTCGGGGGAAGCGTGGGCGACACGGGCACAACAGCGTTCTTGGACCAGGTCAGGATCGAGCCGACACTGTCCCCGGCGAGGGGGCTGCGGAGGTTTCTGGCCAAGGATCCTTCGGAGTCCGATCTGGGCCTGCGCAGGTTCCGGCTGCGCCCCGGGACTCCCCGGACAGTCTTCACGGATTCCGAGAAGTCGTACGTGTTCGGCTTCAACGCGGTGATGT
Source organism: Nonomuraea sp. NPDC005730 (assembly GCF_040630865.1). NCBI lineage: Bacteria > Bacillati > Actinomycetota > Actinomycetes > Streptosporangiales > Streptosporangiaceae > Nonomuraea > Nonomuraea sp. NPDC005730. The sequence continues at coordinate 23,993 of NZ_JBEXYK010000028.1, read as the reverse complement.
CGCGGGAAGTCGAGAAGATCGAAGACCTCTCACCTGAGCAGCGGCCTTTCGGCCACGAGGGCGCGGCGGCCGCCTGCACCGTGCTCGACCTGCTCACCCTGACCCGGGGCCGGCGCCTTCACGAGCTACTGGCCGGCCCCGCCCAGCATCACCGCCACGCCGCGTACGTCGGCGCCGGACGCGGCTACGCGCTGCTGCGGCTGCGTCCGGTCTGGGGCGCGCGGCGGGCGCACCCGCTGATGCGCTGGCTGGCCGTGGACGGGTTCGGCTTCCAGTGGAGCCTGTCGCGCGCCGACCGCATGGTGGGCCGCAGGAGCATGCCCGACCTGCTCACCCGCGCCCACTGCGCGGTCTTCGACCAGGGCCTCGGCCGGCTGCTGTGGTACCACGACTGCGCCTCGCCGGACGACGTCGGCGCGCGCATCGCGGGCTTCCCGGCGAGCCGGCGGGCCGACCTGTGGAGCGGCGTGGGGTTCGCGGCCACGTACACGGGCGGCGCCGACAGCGACGAGCTGTGGTGGCTGACCGAGCACGCCGGCGCCGACGGATTCCGCGCCCACCTGGCCCAGGGCTGCGCCTTCGCGGTCACGGCGCGGCTGCGGTCGGGGGCGCTGCCGGACCACGCGCGGCTGGCCGTGCCGATCCTGGCCGACGCCGCGCCCGACGAGGCGGCCGCCTGGACCGACCAGGCGCTGCTGGCCCTCGGCCATGACGCCCACACCCACGAGGACTTCCAGCGCTGGCAGGCCCACACCCGCCGGTCGTGGAACCGCCGCCACCGGCGCTAGACGCCCTGGCCGACGCGTTCGAGCACGCGCAGCGAGCCCTCGGCCGACACCTCGCGGAAGGCGCCCGACTCAAGGGCCCGCAGGTAGACCCCGTACGGGGCCTGCCCGCCGTCGGCCGGGTCGGGATAGATGTCGTGGAAGACCAGCGCGCCGCCCTCCATGACGTGCGGCGCCCAGCCCTCGTAGTCGCGGGTCACCGGCTCCTCGGAGTGGCCGCCGTCGATGAAGAGCATGCCGAGCGGCGTGTTCCACAACGCGGCCACCCGGTCGGACCGCCCGACGACGGCGATCACCTCGTCCTCCAGCCCGGCGGCGGCGATGGCGGCGCGGAAGAAGGGCAGGGAGTCCATCCGCCCGAAGCGCGGGTCCATCAGGGCCGGGTCGTGGTGGGCCCAGCCGGGCTGGATCTCCTCCGAGCCCCGGTGGTGGTCGACGGTGACGACCACCGAGCCGGTGTGCCTGGCCGCCGCGCCGAGGTAGATCGCCGACTTGCCGCAGTAGGTGCCGATCTCGCAGAGCGGCCCCAGGCCGCCGTACCGGCAGGCCGCCTCGAACAGGGCCAGCCCTTCCTTCGGCGGCATGAATCCCTTGGCGTGCTCCGCTGCTTGCAGCAGCTCCGGCGGCATCGTCATAGGCATGCACCCTAGCCGAACCGAATAACATTCCAGGGACCTCTTGCCGTGCTTCTTTGCAACCTGTTCTACTTGGCACGTGAATCAGCGCGCTCGTATCGCGATGTCCGACGACGAGGTCACAGCGTTCCTGGAGGGTTCGCGCAAGGTCCAGCTCGCGACCATCAACCCCGACGGGACACCGCACCTGGTGACCATGTTCTACGGGCTGGACGAGGGCCGCATCGCCTTCTGGACGTACGGCAAGGCGCAGAAGGCACGCAACCTGGCCCGCGACCCGCGGGTGAGCTGCCTGATCGAGGCGGGCGACGACTACGACCAGCTCCGCGGCGTCCTCGTGTACGGCGTCGCCGAGCAGGTGGACGACCGGGACCGGGTGCTCGACATCGGCATGATGATCGCGCGCAGGATGACGCCGGGCGTGCCGGACGACCTGCTGACCCCCTATGTCGAGCAGACCGGCAGAAAGCGAATCGCCTACGTCGTCGAGTGCACCAAAGTGGTCTCATGGGATCACCGGAGGCTCACATGAAGGTCAAGGTCGATGAACTGGTCTGCGAGGCCAATGCCGTGTGCATGGGGCTCGCGCCCGAGGTCTTCGAGGTGGACGACGACGACCAGCTGCACATCCTGCTCCCCGAACCACCCCCCGAGATGCAGGACCGCGTCCGCAGCGCGGTCAGGTCCTGCCCGAAAGCCGCCCTGTCGCTAGAGGACTAGCCGTAGCCGGAGGAGGAACCCCATGCGCGCCGCGATCCTGCACGCCGTAGGCAACGACAAGCTGGACATCCGCGACGACATCACCCTGGCCCCCGTCGGGCCGACCGATGTCCGCGTACGGATCAGAGCCACGGGCGTGTGCCACTCGGACCTGTCGGCCATGTCCGGCGTGCTTCCGCAGCCGGTGCCGCTGATCCCGGGCCACGAGGGCGCGGGCGAGGTGGTCGAGGTGGGCGAGCACGTCACGTCGGTCGCGCCGGGCGACCACGTCGTGATCAGCTGGCGCCCGGCCTGCCAGTCCTGCGACCTGTGCGTGGGCGGGCAGCCGTACATGTGCATGAAGTACGTCATCGAGTCCTTCAGCAAGGGCAACTTCCGCTTCGGCGGCGACAACGCGACGGCGTTCGGCATGGCGGGCTGCGGCACCTGGGCCGAGGAGGTCATCGTCCCCTGGCAGGGCGCGATCAAGATCGACGACGACGTGTCGTGGGAGGCGGCGGCCCTGATCGGCTGCGGCATCACGACCGGCGTGGGGGCCGCGATCAACACCGCCAAGGTGCGTCCCGGCTCCACGGTCGTGGTGATCGGCTGCGGCGGCGTCGGCCTGTCGGTCATCCAGGGCGCCCGCGTCTCCGGCGCCAGGACGATCCTCGCCGTCGACCCGCTGGAGTCCAAGCACGCCCTGGCCAAGAAGGTCGGCGCGACGCACGCGGTCACGCCCGAGCAGGTCCCCGAGGCCCTGAACGAGCTGACCGGCGGCAGCGGCTTCGACTACGGCTTCGAGGTCGTCGGCAAGTCGGCGACCATCCAGAGCGCCTGGCAGCTCACGCGGGCGGGCGGCGACGTCATCGTGGTGGGCGCCGGCGCGCTGGACGACATGGTCTCCATCTCCGCCTTCAGCCTGCTGTTCGAGGGCAAGAAGCTGCTGTCCAGCCTGTACGGCGAGGCCGACGTGCGGCACGACTTCCCCTACTTCGCCAAGCTCCACAAGGCGGGACAGCTCGACCTGGAATCCCTGATCAGCGCCCGCATCCGGCTCGGCGACCTGAACGACGCCGTCGCGGCCCTGCGCGGCGGCGAGGTGCTCCGCCAGATCGTCATCATGGACTGACCCGGCCCGTGGCCGGAGAACGGGCCCTGTTCTCCGGCCCTGTTCTCCGGCCCTGCGGCAGGTCGGGCAGCGATCGGCCACACCGGTCGCCCACCCATTGCTAAGGAAAGTTTCCTAATGGATACTCCGGGTTGAGTGCCCACACCCCCCCAAGGAGTATCCATGCTTCGTCGCGGCCTCGCCCTGCTCTCCATCGCCTCCGCCGGCCTGCTCGCCCTCGCCGCGCCCGCCCACGCGGCCGTCGTGGACGTGACCTTCGGGCCCCTCTCGATCGGCGACTACTGTCACGCCAAGGTCAGCTCGTCCTCGTGGATCGGCTTCTACGAGTCCGGCGGCCTGCGCTGCTACACCGGCGGCCCCGGCCCGATGACCTACGCGGGCTCCGGTGACCCGTACCTGGCCTGCAAGTTCCTCACCACGGACGTGGTGATGTCCGCGCTGCGCGGCACGTCCGACGCCCTGGTCTGCCGCGTCGTGCGCTGACCGCCCTCCGGCGCGGCACGGGACGGACCGTCCCGTGCCGCCCCCGGTGTCAGGAGGGCAGGAGCCGGTCGAGTGGGGTGCCGGGGTCGGCGAGCCGGGCCCGGTCCACGGGCTTGCGGGACCGGATGAGGGCCTGGGTGTGGTCGGTGACGTCCCAGACGTTGACGTTCATCGCGGCCAGCACCCTGTCCTCCTCGTCCAGCCAGAAGGCGATGAACTCCCGGGTGTCCAGGTCGCCGCGCACCACGACGTCGGGCGTGCGGCCGGGCGGGACGTGGCCGACGTACTCCATGCCCAGGTCGTACTGGTCGGTAAAGAAGTAGGGCAGGTTGTCGTAGTCGCCGGCCCGGCCGAGCATCGCGCGGGCGGCGGTGGCGGGCTGGTTGAGCGCGTTGGCCCAGTGCTCGACCCGGACGTGGTGGCCCAGCAGCGGGTGGTAGGCGTTGGCGATGTCGCCGGCCGCGAAGATGTCGGGGTCGGAGGTGCGCAGGTCGGCCCCGACCTTGACGCCGTCCTCGACGGTCAGCCCGGCGGCCCGCGCGAGGTCGGTGTCCGGTTCGGCGCCGACGCCGGCCACGACGACGTCCGCCTCGACGTGGGCGCCGTCGTCGAGCAGGACCCCGGAATCGGTGATCTCGGCGGGGCGGGCGTCGAAGAGGAAGTTCACGCCGTGCTCGCGGTGCAGCGCGGTGAACACCTGGGCGACGTGCGGCCCCAGCACGCGCAGCAGCGGCGCGGACGCCGTCTCGATCACGGTGACCTCGGCCCCCGCGGCGCGGGCGGCGGCGGCCACCTCCAGGCCGATCCAGCCGGCCCCGAGGATCGCGACGCGGCCGGCGCCGGCCAGGGTGGCGCGCAGGCGTTCGCTGTCGTCGACGGTACGCAGGTACAGCACGTCGGGCCGGTCGGCCCCGGGAATGCCGGGACGGCGCGGCCGGGAGCCGGTGGCCAGCAGCAGCCGGTCGTAGCCGAGCTGCTCGCCGTCGCCGAGGGTGACCCGGTGGCCGGCCGGGTCGATGCCGGTGACCTCGACGCCCAGCCGCAGCTCGACGTCGTGCTCGGCATACCAGGAACGGTCGTGGACGAAGATCTTGTCGCGTTCGCCGGCGCCCTGGAGGTAGTCCTTGGACAGCGGCGGCCGCTCGTACGGCAGGTGCGTCTCCCTGCCGACCAGCACGAGCCGGCCGTCGAAGCCCTCGCCGCGCAGGGCCTCTGCGGCCTTGGCGGCGGCGAGGCCGCCGCCGGCGATCACGATGGTCGCGGGTGCAGGCATGGTCGGATCTCCTCTTCCTGTTCCTGGACGAACGGCTCGGCGCCCTGGCGGCGCCGGGCCTCGGCGTGGTGATCGCGGCGCACGTCAGCTCCCGCCCACGCCGAGCGCGGTGAGCAGCACCAGGACGACGGTCACGACCGCGAACAGCCCATGACCCGCCACGACCGCGACGGGGAAGTGCCGTTCGGCCGGAACCGGCGAGCCGGCCGCCGCCGGGCCGGAGCCGAGCCGGGCGACCCGCGCCCGATGGACGGGGATCCACCGCGCCAGCATGACGAACCCGAGCAGCGCGACCGGCACGAGCAGCCCGAACGCGAGCCAGGCCAGCCCGCCGGCGTCGGCGAACAGGTAGATGATCCAGACGACCAGGCCCGCCGCGGCGAGCAGGAAGTGCCCGGAGAGCACGGGAGCGGGCAGCCGGGACTCACCGGTCCGCTGCTGGGCCACGCCGCCGCGGGCGATCCAGGTGCCGAGCATGTAGAAGCCGCCGACGGCGGTGACGAGCCAGGTGATCAGTGCCGCGATCTCCACGATCTTCCTTCTTTCCAGATGAGCCGTTCGTATGTCCGAGGGCGGGACCTCACCGTGGTGGGGTGGTGGTGAACCCCTCGGCCTGGGTGTCCTCGTCGGCGACCCGGACGCCGTAGCGGAAGGCGAGCTTGCCGCCCAGGTGGCCCGACACCGCGAGCACGGCCAGGCACACCGCCGACAGGACGATCTGCCCCACCGGCACGGGCCCCGGCGGGCCGCCGCCCAGCCGCCAGGCGAACCCGGCCGCGTACCCGGCGGTGACCGCCAGGTTGAGCGCCATGTGCACCAGGCCGGTACGGAAGGCGGGTGTACGGGGCGGGATGGCGAACAGGTCCAGGAACCCGACGGAGGCGGCGGCCAGCGCGCCGAGGCCGCCGAGGGCGATCAGCCAGACCGACCCCTGCGCCAGGAATCCGCCCGGCGACACCACGTGGGAGGCGACGTCGAAGACCAGGCTGGCCACCCATGCCCCGATCGGCACCGTCACCAGGATCGGGTGCGCCGGATGCCCGTACGGGCCCGCCAGCGCCGTCACCGGCCGCTTGGCCCGTCCGGTCAGCTCGTCCATGACCCACCTCCATATTTCACCAACAAGTCTTGGACATATTCGGTGGCGGCGTCAACCTCCCCAGTACAAAGGCATGGCTTCAGATGATTCACAAGTTTTCTAGGCGTTAAGGTGGATGCGTGACGTCCGACTCCACGAGCCTCGCGGCGGTCGCCGCCCTCAGCGACGACCTGCGCCGCAGCATGTACGAGTTCATCCGCCGCGCCGGGCGGCCCGTCACCCGCGACGAGGCGGCCCAGAGCGTCGGGATCTCCCGCAAGCTCGCCGCCTTCCACCTGGACAAACTGGTGGACGCCGGGCTTCTCGCCACCCGTTACGAACAGCCGGGCGGGCTGCGCCGCGTCGGCCGCACCCCCAAGGTGTACGAACCCTCCGACCTCGACGTCCAGGTCAGCATCCCCCAGCGCGAACCCGTCCTGCTCGCCGACATCCTGCTCGACGCCGTGCTGGCCGAGACGCCCGGCGAGAGCGCCGGTCAGGCGGCCCGCCGCCTGGCCCGCGAGCGCGGCCACGACCTCGGCCACACCGAACGCGGCGGGCTGCGCGGCGCCCGGCTCGGCCCCGAGCGCGCGCTGACCTGCGCCCAGCAGGTCCTGGAACGTCACGGTTTCGAGCCCAGCCGCGACACCCCGACCCTGGTCCGGCTGCGCAACTGCCCCTTCCACCCCCTGGCCGCCAAGGCCCCCGAGCTGGTCTGCGGCATCAACCACGCGTTCCTGACCGGCTTCCTCGACGGCCTCGACGCCCCGGCCGTCCAGGCCACCCTGATCCCGCGGCCGGGCCACTGCTGCGTCGAGCTGGGCGTCCCGGGGGGCTCCGGCGACGCGGAGGCGGACGCGGAGGCGGAGGCGGACGCGCCGGCGTGCGCCAGGGACGGTGACGGCCCGCCACCCGCTCCGCCGGCGTCCTGACCGGTTCCGGCAAGGGTTTCCCATGGGCCCGGCCACGGCCCGCCGGGCGCCCTACCGTGGGATCGCCGGAGCGGTGACGTGGCAGGGGAAGGCGTCCGATGATCGCAGCCATCGCCAGGATCCAGAAACTGTCGGCGGCGTTCGGGTACGCCGCCGCGGTGCTCACGCTGACCTGGCTGACCCAGGACGGCCGCCTGGGCGACGGGATGTACGGCGACCTGGCCATGGCCGTCATGGCCTTCCCGCTCTACCTCGCCGCCGGCCCGCTGAACGGCGCGCTCCGCGCCCACGCGCCGGGGCCCTCGTACGTGTGGGACCTCGTCCTCATGGCCTGGCCGGGGATCGTCCTGGCGGTCCTGCTGGCGTCGCTGCGCGGCCGCGCGGCCGGGCGGGCACTCGGGTGGCTCTCGGCGGCGGCCGTCACCCTGGTGGGGGTGGCGACCACCTTCGACGGCTGGGCGCCACGACGGCCGTACGGCTGGCCGTTCCTCGTCTGCGGGCTGATCATGATCGTCGGATTGATGACCGCGCGCCGGCCCGCCCCGGACGGCCGGCACGGGCCGGGCCCTCGGTCGCCCGGCCCGTGACCAGCCGAGATCTACGTGGTGGAGAAGGCCGCGTCGAAGGCGGTGGCGGGCGGCGTGATGGAGTTCAGCCGCCGGATGTACCCCAGCGCCTCCCGGGCGCCGTCCAGCCGGTCCATCCCCGCGTCCTCCCACTCGATCGAGATCGGCCCGTCGTACCCGATCGAGTTGAGCGCCCGGAAGCAGTCCTCCCAGGGCACGTCCCCGCGCCCGGTGGAGACGAAGTCCCACCCCCGGCGCATGTCCGCCCAGGGCAGGTGCGACGACAGCCGCCCCTTGCGCCCGTCGCCGATCCGGACCCGGGTGTCCTTGCAGTCGACGTGGTAGATCCGATCCCTGAAGTCGAGGATGAACGCCACCGGGTCCAGGTCCTGCCACACCATGTGCGACGGGTCCCAGTTCAGCCCGAACGCCGGACGATGCCCGATCGCCTCCAATGTCCGCTGCGTCGTGTAGTAGTCGTAGGCGATCTCGCTCGGGTGGATCTCGTGCGCGAAGCGCACCCCCACCTCGTCGAACACGTCGAGGATCGGGTTCCAGCGGTCGGCGAAGTCCTGGTAGCCGGCCTCCACCATCGACGCCGGCACCGGCGGGAACATGGCCACGGTGTGCCAGATCGACGACCCGGTGAACCCCACCACCGTGTCCACGCCGAGCGCCGCCGCCGCCCGCGCGGTGTCCTTCATGTCCTCGGCCGCGGCCCGCCGCACGGACTCCGGGTCACCCGAGCCCCAGATGCGCGCCGGCAGGATCGCCTTGTGCCGCTCGTCGATCGGGTGGTCGCAGACGGCCTGGCCGACGAGGTGGTTGGAGATCGTCCACACCTTCAGGCCGTGCTTGTCGAGCTGGGCGCGCTTCTGCTCCACGTACGACGGGTCCGCCACCGCCTGCGCCACGTCGAAGTGGTCACCCGAGCAGGCGATCTCCAGGCCGTCGTAGCCCCATTCGGCCGCCAGCCTGCACACCTCCTCGAACGGCAGGTCCGCCCACTGCCCGGTGAACAGCGTTACTGGTCTCATGAGTCCTCCACAGGGGTGTACCGGCTGCCGTCGGCCGCGCTCGCCTCCACCGCCGCCAGCACGCGCTGCACCCGCAGCCCGTCGGCGAACGACGGCGCGGGGTCGGTGCCGGCCGCGACGGCCTCCAGGAAGTCCTTGATCTCGTGGGTGAAGGTGTGCTCGTAGCCCAGCCCGTGCCCCGGCGGCCACCACGCGCCCACGTAGGGATGGTCGGGCTCGGTCACCAGGATCCGCTCGAACCCGCCCGCGCCCTGGCTGAACCACAGCTCGTTCATGGACTCGAAGTCGAACGCCAGGCTGCCGAGCTGCCCGTTGACCTCGATGCGCATCGCGTTCTTGCGCCCGGTCGCGAACCTGGTGGCCTCGAAGGAGGCCAGCGCGCCGCCCGACATCCGGCCGATGAACAGCGCGGCGTCGTCGACCGTGACCGCCCCCCTCTCCTCGGTACGGGACCCCGCCGGCCCCGCCGACTCCCCCGCCAGCGGACGCTCCTTGACGAACGTCTCCGTCAGCCCCGACACGCCCACCACGCGCTGGCCGGTGACGAACTCGGCGGCGTCCACGATGTGCGAGCCGATGTCGCCGAGCGCCCCCGCGCCCGCCTTGTCCTTCTGCAACCGCCACACCAGCGGGAACTCCGGATCCACGATCCAGTCCTGGAGGTACTGGGCGCGTACGTGCCGGATCTCGCCGAGCCTGCCCTCCTCGACGTACCGGCGGGCCAGGGCGACCGCGGGGACCCGCCGGTAGTTGAAGGCCACCATGCTCCTGCCCGGCGCCGCGGCCGCCGCCGCGACCATGGCCTCTGCCTCGGCGACGGTGTTGGCCAGCGGTTTCTCACAGATCACGTGCTTGCCGGCGCGCAGCGCGGCGATGGCGATCTCGGCGTGCGAGTCGCCCGGCGTGCAGATGTCGACGATCTGCACGTCGTCCCGCCGGACGAGCTCTCTCCAGTCCGTCTCGACGTCGGCCCAGCCGAGCCGGGCCGCCGCGGCGGCGGTCTGCTCCTTCGACCGCCCCGCCAGCACCGCCATGCGCGGCGCGAGCGGCAGGTCGAAGAACGCGCCGACGCTCCGCCAGGCCTGGGAGTGGACGCGGCCCATGAACGCGTAGCCGATCATGCCCACGCCGATGGTGGTCTTGTCTGACATGCAACCCCCGATCAGGATTCGAATCCGAGCGCCAGATACTTGTCGACGTTCTCCTTGGTGATCGTCTCCGACGCGAGGGTGATCGACTGGGGAACCTGGTTCTCCACGAGGTCACTCATGCCCTTGCCCTGCGCGATCAACCTGGCCAGCCTGATGGCCGAGGAGGCCATCGTGGGGCTGTAGGTGACGGTGGCCTTGAGCACCGACGTGCCGGCCTGGATCTCCTTCATGGCGTTCAGCGAGCCGGCGCCGCCCACCATGACGAACTCGTCGCGGTTCGCCTCCTTGATGGCGGCCAGCACGCCGACCCCCTGGTCGTCGTCGTGGTTCCACAGAGCGTCGATCTTCTTGTGCGCCTGCAGCAACGAGGTCGCCACCTGGTTGCCGGTCTCGACGGTGAACTTGGCGTCCTGCTTGGCCGTGACACTGAACCCGTACGTCTTCAGCGCGTCGGCGAAGCCCTTGCTGCGGTCCTGGGTCAGCGGCAGCGTGGCGATGCCCTGGATCTCGACGATCACCGGGTTCGCGACGCCCTTGTCCTTGAGCTGCTTGCCGATGTAGTGCCCGGCCGCGACGCCCATGCCGTAGTTGTCGCCGCCGATCCAGGTGCGGTAGGCCAGCTTGTCCGGGAACACCCGGTCGAGGTTGATGACCGGGATGCCCGCCTGTGTCGCCTGCAGCGCGACCTGGTTCAGCTGCTGGCCGTCGTTCGGCAGGATGACCAGGGCGTTCACCTTGGCCGCGATCAGCGACTCGACGGCCGAGATCTGCTGGTTGATGTCGTTGGTCGGCTCGACGGCCTTGAAGTCGACGTCGCCGTACTGCTTGGCCGCGCTCTCGGCGTTCTTGGCGATGGCCGCGATCCAGCCGTGGTCGGCGGCCGGCGCGGAGAAGCCGATCGTCACCTTCTGGCCGGGTTCGTCGTTGCCGCTCGCGGCGGGGGCGGGCGCGGGCGCCGCCGACGAGGGAGCGGCCGCCGGCTCGTTGCTGGTGCAACCCGCAGCTAACAGCACTGCCCCGCCGACGAGGAATCCCCTGCGCGCGACGTTCTCACTCATGATGCTCTCGCTTTCAGGTTCCGCCGCTGGAGAAGGACGGCGACGACGATGATCAGGCCCTTGGCGATCAGCTGGTCGCTGGTGTTGAGCCCGTTGAGGATGAACAGGTTCGTGATGAGGGTGAAGATCAGCAGGCCCAGGATCGAGCCGATGATCGTGCCCCGGCCTCCGGTGAGCAGGGTGCCGCCGATGATGACGGCGGCGATGGCGTCGAGCTCGTACAGGTCGCCGTGGGTGGACGAGCCTGTCGTCGTACGGGCCATGATGAGGATCGCGGCGACGCCGCAGCAGAAGCCGGACAGGGCGTACAGGAGCATCGTGTGCCTGCGTACGTCGATGCCGGCCAGCCTGGCCGCCTCGGGGTTGCCCCCGACCGCGTACGTGCGGCGGCCGAACGTGGTGCGGTTGAGGACGATCCACCCCAGCACCACGACCAGGGCGAACACGTAGACCAGCAGCGGGATGCCGAGCAGCCGCGTGGTGGACAGCTGCACGATGCCCTCGACCTGGATGAGCTGCGTCTTCCTGTCGGACATGCGCTGGGCCAGGCCGCGGGCGGCCACCAGCATGGCCAGGGTGGCGATGAACGGCACCATCCGCCCGTAGGCGATCAACAGCCCGTTGACCACCCCGGCGCCGGTGCCGACGAGGATCGCGCAGACGGCCATCACCACCGGCCCGTACGACTGGGTGGCCAGCGTGGTCGCCCAGACGGAGGCGAGGGCCATGACGGCGCCGACGGACAGGTCGATGCCACCGCCGATGATCACGAACGTGGCCCCGACGGTGATCACGCCGATCGTGGCGGCCAGGGCCAGGATGCTGACCAGGTTGGAGGTGGTGGCGAAGTTGTCGAACCGGGTGACCAGGCCGACGACCACGAGCAGTGCCAGCGCGCCCAGCAGGCCGAGGTGGCGGATCTCGGCGACCCCGTTCAGCAGGGACGGTCTCGGCCGGGCGACGCCGGCGGCGGGTCGTTCGGGCGCCTCAATGGGGTCGCTCATCACGCGGCCCTCCCATCCATGATCATGTCCAGTACGCGGTGCTCGTCCAGGCCGGCCGCCGCGCCCTCGTGGATGACGGCGCCCTCGCGCAGCACGAGCACCCGGTCGGCGAGCCCCAGCACCTCGGGCACCTCGCTGGAGACCAGCAGCACGCCGATGCCCTGGTCGGCCAGGTCGCGGATGACGGCGTACAGCTCGGCGCGGGCGCCGACGTCGACGCCGCGGGTGGGCTCGTCGAGCAGCAGCAGTTTGCGTCCGCCGAGCAGCCAGCGGGCGAGCACGGCCTTCTGCTGGTTGCCGCCCGACAGGGTTCTGATCGGGCGCTCGGGGTCGGGCGGGCGGATGTCGAGGAGCTCGGCCAGGCGGGCGGCCTCGGCCTGCTCTCGTCCGCGGTCGATCCACCCGAACCTGGCGAACTGCGGCAGGGTGCCGAGCGTGATGTTCGCGGTGACGCTCTGGTCGAGCAGCAGGGCCTGGGCCTTGCGTTCCTCTGGGGCCAGGCCCATGCCCTGCCGGACGGCGCCGGTCACGCGGCGGCGCGCCGGGCGGCCGGCGAGCGTGACGCGGCCGGCGGCGGGACGGGCTCCGTAGACGGCCTCCAGGATCTCGGAGCGTCCGCTGCCGACGAGCCCGGCGAGTCCGACGATCTCCCCGGCGCGCACGGAGAAGGAGACGTCGGCGAAGACGCCGGGCGCGGTCAGGTTCTCCACGCGCAGCACCTCCTCGCCGGGCGGCCGGGTCGGGCGGGGCGGGAAGACGTACTCGACGTTGCGGCCGGTCATGAGGGAGACGATGCGGGCGGTGGGCGTGTCGCGGGCGGGCAGGCCGACGGCGACGGTGCGCCCGTCCTTGAGCACGGTGACGCGGTCGCCGATCTCGCGGATCTCCTCCAGCCGGTGGGAGATGTAGACGACGGCCACGCCCTGGGCGGTGAGCTCGCGGATGATGCGGAACAGGTTGGCGACCTCGTCGTGGGCCAGGGCGGCCGACGGCTCGTCCATGATGATCAGGCGGGCGTCGTGGGAGAGGGCGCGGGCCATCGAGACGACCTGTTTGGCGGCCGGTGAGAGCCGTCCGACCTCGGTGGAGGGGCGGATCTCGCCGTGGCCGAGGCGTTCCAGCACCTCGCGGGCGGCCCGGCGGCCGGCCTGGCGGTTGACGAACCCGAAGCGGGCGTGCTCGTGGCCGAGGAAGATGTTCTCGGCGACGCTGAGGCCGTCGACCAGGTCGAGTTCCTGGTAGATGGTGGCGAAGCCGAGCCGGATGGCGTCGTTGGGGCTGGTGGGCCGGACGGGCGCGTCGTTGAAGACGATCGTGCCCTCGTCGGGCTGGTGGACGCCGGCCAGCACCTTGATCAGGGTGGACTTGCCCGCGCCGTTCTGGCCGAGCAGGCAGTGGACCTCGCCCGCCCGTACGTCGAGATCGACCCCGTCGAGCGCGCGCACGCCGGGGAACTGCTTGACGATGCCCTTCATGACCAGCATCGGGGTCCCCTTCAGGCGTTGACGATGCGGTTGATGTTGTCCGGTGACAGGTAGTGCTCGATGGCGAGCAGGCCCGCGCCGAGAGCGGCGGCGTTGATCCCGGTGCGGCTCGGGGTGATGGACAGGTGGTGGGTGGCCAGCGGCAGGGACCGGCGGTAGATGGTCTCCCTGATGCCGGCCAGGAGGTGCTCGTGGACGCGGGACAGCGCGCCGCCGATGACGATGACCTCGGGGTTGAAGAAGTTGACCAGGCCGGCCAGCACCTCGCCGATGAGCCGGCCGGCCTCCCTGACCAGCCGCAGCGCCTGGGTGTTGCCCCCCTGGACGAGCGCGACGACGTCGGCGCCGGTCTCGGCGGCCAGCCCGAGCTCGGCGAGCCGGCGGGCGATGGCCGCGCCGCCGGCCACGGCCTCCAGGCAGGCGCTGTTGCCGCAGCGGCAGCCGGCGTCGTCGTGGCCGCTGACGCGGATGTGCCCGATGTCGCCGGCCGAGCCCTGGGCTCCTCTGTGGAGCTTGCCGTCGGCCACGATGCCGCAGCCGATGCCGGTGCCGACCTTGACGAACAGCAGGTGGCTGGTGCCGGCGAAGGCGTTGCGGTGCTCGCCGAGCGCCATGACGTTGACGTCGTTGTCGACCAGCACCTGGATGCCGTCGAAGTGTTCGGGGACGGGGTAGTCGTTCCAGCCGGGCATGATCGGCGGGTTGTTGGGGCGGCCGGTGGCGAACTCCACCGGGCCGGGCACGCCGATGCCGATGGCGCGCAGCGCGGCGCGGGGTCGTCCGGCCTCGCCGAGCAGCCGGTCGAGCCGCTGGTCGACGTGGGCGAGCACCTTCTCGGGGCCCTCGCCGATCTCCAGCGGGTCCTCGCACTCGGCCAGCAGGCCGCCGGTCAGGTCCATGAGCGCGACCCGGCAGTGGGTGGCGCCGAGGTCGACGCCGGCGAAGGCGTGCTCCTCGGTGTGCAGGCGGAGCTGGCGCGGGGGACGGCCGCCGGTGGACTCGCCGCTCTCGGTCTCCTCGACGAGGCCGCGATCGATGAGCGCGTCGACCCGCTGGGAGATCGTGGATCTGGCCAGTCCGGTGAGGCGCGCGAGATCGGAACGGGTGGTCGCCGATCCGGCGCTGATGAGCGTCAGGACGTCGGCAGCCGAGCCCGGCTGGGGGGTCATGCGGGAACAATAAGATCACTCATGCGGCAAATCAAGAGTCTTGTTCGACCGAACCTCGCGGACTTATGCCGAAGATCGAACAAAGCCTGGCATGAGACGTTCGGCGAGACCCTCCCGAACGCGCGGAAGCCGGCCACCGCCCCGACGGGCGATGACCGGCTTCCGGCAGCCTCCGGCGCTAGAGCATGGCCTTCATCGAGTCGCCGGCCGTCAGCACGTACGGCTGCTCGGCCATCACCGAGGCCCAGTTGTCGGCGATCGCCTCGGGGGTGAGGTCGTCGGCCTTCCAGCCGGGCCCCTCGGCCACGAACACGCGGGCCACCCGCCCGCCGCCGACGGTGAACACCTCTCCGCTCGACTCGCACGAGTCGTGCACGAGGTAGGCGACCAGCGCGCTCACCCGCTCGGGCGTGAACTTCGCCTCGAACTCGGCCGGCAGCAGCGCCTCGGTCATCCTGGTCCAGGCGACGGGGGCGATGGCGTTGGCCTTGATGCCGTTGCGCGCGCCCTCGATGGCCAGCGTCTTGGTCAGCCCCACCAGGCCCATCTTGGCGGTGGAGTAGTTGGCCTGGCCGAAGTTGCCGAACAGGCCGGCCGGGCTGGAGGTGTTGACGATCCGGCCGTGGCCGGCCTCCTTCATCAGCGGGTAGGCGGCCTGGCTGACCAGGTACGACCCGCGTACGTGCACGGCCAGCACGCCGTCGAAGTCCTCGACCGTCATCTTCCCGAACGACCTGTCCCGCAGGATGCCCGCGTTGTTGACGACGATGTCGATCCGGCCGAACGCGTCGACGGCCGTCTGCACGAGCGCCCTCGCACCCTCGGGGGTGGCGACGTTGTCGGTGTTGGCGACGGCCTGGCCGCCGTGCTTGGTGATGAGCTCGACCACCTCGGCGGCGGGGCCGGTGGAGGCGCCGGTGCCGTCGAGCGCGCCGCCGAGGTCGTTGACCACGACCTTGGCGCCCCGCTCGGCGAGCAGGAGCGCGTGCGCCCTGCCGAGGCCGTGCCCGGCGCCCGTGATGATCGCGACCCTGTCATCGAACCGAAGCATCGAACCTCCAGAGCAAGAGAACAACATTCTGGTAGGAGTACGATAACCGACCGGCTCAGGCGCGTCTCCAGAGCTCGGGCTCGCCCTCCTGCCTGCGTACCCTGCCCCGTCCGGCCAGCCATACCAGGTGGGCCAGCGTCTCGTTGTTGGCCGCCCGGCGCATGAACGGCGGGATCGTCTCCCAGGGCCGCGACCAGCTCAGCCGGGTGGCGACGTCCCAGCAGGTCACGCCGTCGTCCTCGCCGACGACCCGTTCGATCTCGGCCAGCCGCTCGTCGTGGTGCGCCAGCACGTGGTCGACGCGTCCGGCCAGCTCCAGGAAGCGGTACTCGTGGCCGGGCAGCACCTCGTCCACCTCCAGATCACGCACGGCGGCCAGCGAGCCCAGGTAGTCGGCCAGCGGGTCGGGGCCCGACTGCGGGTGCACGGCCACGATCGGCGTGATCTTCGCCAGCACGTGGTCGCCGGACAGCAGCAGCCTGCGTTCCGGCGAGACGAAGCACAGGTGGCCGGGCGTGTGGCCGGGGGTCCAGACGGCCCGCAGGTCCCAGTCGGGCAGGTCGAGCTTCTCGCCGTCCTCGATCAGCCGGTCGGGACGGGCCATCGTGACCATGTGCCTGATCATCATCGAGGCCCCGGCCAGCTCGTCCAGGCTCAGATCGGGCACGCCGGAGCGCCGGAGCAGGGCCCGCTCCCGCTGGACGAGCGAGTCGATGGCGTCCTCGTCGTACCGTTCGCGCACGAGGTTCGCGTCGGCCGGGTGCAGCCCGATCCAGGCGCCCGACGCCTCGCGGACGCGTCCGGCCAGGCCGTAGTGGTCGGGGTGCAGGTGGGTGACCAGGACGGCCCTGACGTCGGCGATCCCGTAGCCGGCCACGGCCAGCCCGGCGGCGAGGGCGTCGTAGGCCTCGTCGGTGTTCCACCCGGCGTCCACGACGGCCACGCCGTCGGGCAGTTCGAGGGCGTAGACCAGCACGTACCGCAGCGGGTTGACCGGGATGGGCACCGGGATCGACCACAACCCCGGCCGGACCCGCTCGACCTCCGGAACCGCCCCGCTCATCCACGCCTCACGCTGCGCCACGCTGGAAGGAGTCACCACGAACTTAGCCATGGCCCCGAATATAGTTCTGGTCCCGAATCATGTTCTACTAGGGGTCATGAAGCTGAGCCGCGAGATCTCAGACGATGGCCGCTTCGTCCGGCAGCCGAACCGCTTCACCGAACGGCTCGGGCCGCCCGAGCCCGGCCGCTACCGGCTCTACGCCTCCTACGCCTGCCCGTGGGCACAGCGCGTGCTGATCGTCCGCGCCCTGCTCCGCCTGGAGGACCTGCTGGACGTCACGATCGTCGACCCCATCCGCGACGAGAAGGGCTGGCGGATCCCCGACGGCGACCCGCCGTACCTGTCGGAGCTCTACCACGCGACCGAACCGGGCTACACGGGCCGCTACACCGTGCCGTGCATCTGGGACATCCAGGACGAACGCCTCGTCACCAACGACTTCCCGCAGATCACCCTCGATCTGGAGACGTCGTGGGGCAGCGCGCCCGACCTGTACCCCGAACGCCTGCGCCCGGACATCGACATCATGAACGACCGCCTCTACCACGGCCTCAACAACGCGGTCTACGAGGCCGGCTTCGCCCGCGGGCAGCAGGCGTACGAGGATGCGGTCACCCGCGTGTTCACCACGCTCGACCTGCTGGAGGTGCGCCTGGCGGAGTCGGAGTTCCTCTTCGGCACGCTCACCGACAGCGATGTGCGGCTGTTCACCACGCTGGTCAGGTTCGACACGGTCTACCACGGCCACTTCAAGTGCTCGATCAGGCGGCTGACGGACTATCCGGCGTTGTGGGCGTACACCCGCAGGCTCTACGCGATCCCCGCCTTCCGCGACACCACGGACTTCGACCACATCAGACGCCACTACTACATGACCCAGACGAACGTCAACCCGAGCAGGATCGTTCCGGTAGGGCCGGAACTCGACTGGAGCCTGTGACCCCCGGCCTCGGCATCGCGACGAACAGCAGCGCCGAGGCCAGCACCACCCCGGAGGCCACCCACCAGGCGGCGGACGCGCCGGTCTGCGCGGCCATGACGCCGAGCGTGGAGTTGGCCAGCACCCCGCCGGCCTGGAGCGAGAGCGAGGACGTCGAGGTCACCGTGGTGCGCTCGGCGGCGGAGACCGCGTTGTGCTGCATCTCCAGGCAGAGCAGCCCGGTCACCGACAGCCCGGCGAACAGGACGAGGTAGGCCAGCCCGGCCGCCGCCAGGCCGGGCACGCCGTCCAGCCCGGCGGTGGCGGCCAGCGAGCCGACCGACAGCGCGCAGAGCACCGCGCCCACCATGGCCCCCCTGGCCGAGCTCCCGGCCAGGCGCGCCACGCGAGGGGCGAGCACGCTGCCGGTGGCGCTGGCGGCATAGCCCAGGGCCGCCACGACGGCGTAGGCCGCGCTGCCGCGCTCGGCCGTGCCGGCCAGCTCGGCCAGGCGGCCGGGGGTCAGCAGCTCGATCGTCATCAGCAGCACGCCGGACGCGGCCGCGGCGGCCATCAGGCGGCGCAGCACCGCGCCCCCGGCCGCCAGCCGGATCCCGGCGACCACCGTGGCGGGCACCTCACGCAGCACGCCCCCCAGCGACCGCCGCGCGTGCGCCGGCTCGGGCAGCGCGAACATCACCACGACCAGCAGCACGACGGCCGCGCCCGCCCCCAGCAGCGGCGGCACGGCGAGCGGCGTCATCAGCTCCGGCGGCACCAGCATCGGGACCGCGCCGCCCAGCAGCACGCCGACGCCCAGCGCCACCGACTCCATCGCGCCGCCGCGCGCGAGGCCGGGCTTGAGGTCGGCACCCTCGCCCTCGATGCCGTGCAGCGTGTCGACGTACCAGGAGGTCGCCGGGCCGCTGGACAGGGCCCTGGCCACCCCCTTGAGCACGCCGCTGACCAGGAACATCCAGAACACGGTGGAGACGCTCATCAGCGCCAGGCCCGCCGCGGTGAACACCGCCGAGCAGGCCAGCACCGCGCGCCGCCCGACGACGTCGGCCAGGCCGCCGGTGGGCAGCTCCAGGCTCGCGGTGACCACCGAGAAGACGGTCACCGACAGGCCGACCTGGGCCAGGCTCAGGCCCCTCTCGGTCATCAGCAGCACCATGCAGGCGACCATGAGCCCCAGTGGCAGCCAGGTCAGGAAGCTGACGAGCATGTAGCGCCGCAGGGCGGAACGAGCGGTCATCGGTCCTGCTCCTCTTCGTTGTCACCGGCCTGGGGAAAACCCTCGCGGGGGAAGCCGCCCCGCCAGATGTGCACCTGCCGGACGTCGGGGTCACCGGCGTAGCGGGCGGCCAGCTCGCGGAGCAGCTCCTCGACCCGCTCGTCGAACTCCAGCAGCCCGGCCGGCGGCAGCTCCACGAAGTCGTCGCTCATCCCCGCCGCCCGCACCCACTCGGGGGACCATCGGCGCTCGTCGTGCTCCTGGGCGACGCGGGCGAGTGCCTCGACCTGGCGCATCCGCATGATCCGGACCGCCTCGCGGCCCTCCTCGGTGCCGGACAGCTCGCCGCTGTCCCAGGAGGTGTAGCGGTGGCGGGCCCGCCAGCGGCGCTCGCGGCCGTCGCGCCGATCGGGGTCCTCCTCGATGAAGCCGTACTTGAACAGCTCGCGCAGGTGGTAGCTGGTCGAGCCGGAGCTCTCGCCGACCTTGCGGCCCAGCTCGCTGGCGGTGGCCGGGCCGTCGCTGCGCAGCAGCCCGAGCAGCCGCACCCGCAAGGGGTGGGCGACCACTTTGAGCACCTGCGGGTCACTGATCGTGTACTGCTCCTCCATGGGGACGAGCATAGACCGCAAAGCCTTTTTTGCAAAGGCTATTTTGCGATCTCTGCGGCCCGCCGGCCCGGCCTCCTAAACTGGGCGGATGCTTGACGACATCCGCGTGGACGACGCCGTCCTCGCCCTGCGCCCCGACTTCGCCGTGCTGGTGATGCTGGCCCACGGCCTGCGGAACGGCCCCACCGACGACCGCACCCGCGCCTGGCTGGCCGAGGCGTCGGCGTCCGAGGTGCAGGCCGACAAGATCGACGCCTGGAAGGAGGCCTACCGCTCCTTCGGCGCCAAGCCGCAGCGCACCAGGCCCTCGGTCGACGCCCTGACCCGGCGCATGCCGCTGCCGGAGATCAACCGGGTGGTCGACGCGTACAACACGATCAGCGTCAAGCACGCGCTGCCCATCGGCGGCGAGGACCTCGACCATTACCAGGGCCCGGCCCGGCTGGTGCGGGCGACCGGCGACGAGCACTCGGAGGAGGCGCTCGGGCAGCCCGAGCCCGGCGAGGTGATCTGGCGCGACGACGCCGGCGTGACCTGCCGCCGGTGGAACTGGCGTCAGGTGGCGCGCACCCGGCTCACCGAGGAGACGACCAACGCGATCTTCCTCCTCGAGCGCCTGGAGCCGATGTCGATGGAGGAGCTCCAGCAGGCCGGGAAGGAGCTCGCGGGCCTGCTGTCGGAGCTGTCACCCGGAGTGCGGATCACCAGCAGAATCGTGCCCGGAGGGAAATAAACCTGCCGGCCATACGTTGATACCAAACAGTAACAATGGCGGCTCTCCCTGGATTGACTAGGCGGGCGTGACCTCTTCGGCGTGTCCTGAGAGGATCGTTCGAGGCGGCGCGTGCTCTTCGGCGCGCGCTGCCGGTCCGGGCGAGTAGCCTTGGACAGGTTCTCTAACATCAACGCCGATCTGCGGAAGAGGGCGATTTCCGCCGTGTCGTCTGAGTCGTCGCGGACAAACCCGCTGGCAAGCTTTGGTCAGAACGAGTGGCTTGTCGACGAGCTGTACCAGAAGTACCTTCAAGATCCAGAGTCTGTCGACAAGGCCTGGTGGAACTTCTTCGCTGACTACAACCCTGATTACGGACCGGGCCGGACCCCGGTCAGGGAGGCGGCGAACGGCACTGCGACCGCGCCCGCACCTCCCAAGGCGCCCCCGAAGGCGCCTCCGGCAGCCGAGAAGCCGAAGCAGCCGGCCACCCCGGTGCCCAAGGGCGCCGAGGAGGTGAAGCTGCGCGGCGCCGCCGCGCGCACGGCCGCCAACATGGACCTGTCACTGACGGTCCCGACGGCGACCAGCGTCCGGGCCATCCCGGCCAAGCTGCTCATCGACAACCGCATCGTGATCAACAATCACCTCAAGCGGGGGCGTGGCGGCAAGATCTCCTTCACCCACCTGATCGGCTTCGCGATCGTCAAGGCGCTGAAGGCCATGCCGGAGATGAACCACTCCTACACGGAGGTCGACGGCAAGCCCACGCTGGTCAAGCCCGAGCACGTCGGGTTCGGCCTGGCGATCGACGTCCAGAAGAGCAACGGTGAGCGCCAGCTCCTCGTGCCCTCGATCAAGGGCGCCGAGGAGATGGACTTCCGCCAGTTCTGGGTGGCCTACGAAGAGGTCGTCCGCAAGGCCCGCGCGGGCAAGCTGGGCGTCGACGACTTCTCCGGCACCACGATCTCGCTGACCAACCCCGGCACGATCGGCACCGTCCACTCCGTTCCGCGTCTGATGCCCGGCCAGGGCACGATCATCGGCGTCGGCGCGATGGAATACCCGGCCGAGTACCAGGGCGCCTCGCCCGACACGCTGTCGCGCCTGGCCGTCTCCAAGGTCATGACACTGACCAGCACCTACGACCACCGGATCATCCAGGGCGCCCAGTCGGGCGACTTCCTGCGCCAGATCCACCGGCTGCTGCTCGGCGAGGACGGCTTCTACGACGAGATCTTCGAGGCCCTGCGCATCCCGTACGAGCCGGTGCGCTGGGTCCAGGACATCTCGGCCTCGCACGACGACGACGTGGCCAAGTCGGCCCGGGTCATCGAGCTGATCCACGCCTACCGCGTGCGCGGCCACCTGATGGCCGAGACCGACCCGCTGGAGTACAAGCAGCGCAAGCACCCCGACCTCGACATCCAGTCCCACGGGCTGACCCTGTGGGACCTCGAGCGCGAGTTCGCCACGGGCGGTTTCGGCGGGCGTCCGCTGATGAAGCTCCGCGAGATCCTGGGCGTGCTGCGCGACTCCTACTGCCGCACGGTCGGCATCGAGTACATGCACATCCAGAACCCCGAGGAGCGGGCCTGGATCCAGGCGCGGGTGGAGAAGCCGCACGCCTCGCCCGAGCGCGACGAGCAGCTCAACATCCTGTCCCGGCTCAACACCGCCGAGGCGTTCGAGACGTTCCTGCAGACGAAGTTCGTCGGCCAGAAGCGCTTCTCGCTGGAGGGCGGCGAGTCGCTGATCCCGCTGCTCGACTCGGTGATCAGCGACGCCGCCGACGAGGGCCTCGACGAGGTCGTCATCGGCATGGCCCACCGCGGCCGGCTCAACGTGCTGGCCAACATCGTGGGCAAGTCCTACGCGCAGATCTTCGGCGAGTTCGAGGGCAACATCGACCCGCGCACCGCCCACGGCTCCGGCGACGTCAAGTACCACCTGGGCGCCAGCGGCGAGTTCACCGCCCCGAGCGGCAAGATGATCACGGCGTCCGTGGTGGCCAACCCCTCCCACCTGGAGGCGGTCGACCCGGTGCTGGAGGGCGTCGTCCGCGCCAAGCAGGACCTGCTGGAGCGCGGCGAGGAGGGCTTCACCGTCCTTCCCGTCCTCGTCCACGGCGACGCGGCCTTCGCCGGCCAGGGCGTGGTGGCCGAGACGCTCAACCTGTCGCAGCTGCGCGGCTACCGCACCGGCGGCACCGTGCACGTGGTGGTCAACAACCAGGTGGGCTTCACCACCTCGCCGGCCTCCTCCCGCTCGTCGGTCTACGCGACCGACGTCGCGCGGATGATCCAGGCGCCGATCTTCCACGTCAACGGCGACGACCCCGAGGCCGTGGTGCGCGTGGGCCAGCTGGCCTACGAATACCGCCAGGCGTTCCGCAAGGACGTCGTCATCGACCTCATCTGCTACCGCCGCCGCGGCCACAACGAGGGCGACAACCCCGCCTTCACCCAGCCGCTGATGTACGACCTGATCGACGCCAAGCGCTCCACCCGCAAGCTCTACACCGAGGCGCTGATCGGCCGGGGCGACATCACGGTCGAGGAGGCCGAGTCGGCGCTGCGCGACTACCAGGCCAAGCTGGAGCAGGCGTTCACCGAGACGCGCGAGGCGGCCAAGAAGCCCAAGGAGGCGGCCGCCATGCGGGTGCCCCCGGCCGAGGTCGTCAAGTGGTCCCACGCCGACACGCCGACGGCGATCAGCGACGAGACGCTCAAGCGCATCGTCGACACCCAGCTCAACCTGCCCGAGGGCTTCACGCCGCACCCGCGCCTGGCGCCGGTGCTGCAGCGCCGCGGTCAGATGGTCGAGACCGACTCGATCGACTGGGCGATGGGCGAGACGCTGGCGTTCGGCTCGCTGCTGATCGACGGCCACCCGGTGCGCCTGGTCGGCCAGGACTCCCGGCGTGGCACGTTCACCCAGCGGCACGCGGTGCTGGTCGACCGGATGACCGGCGCCGACCACACGCCGCTGAAGCAGTTCAACGAGGGCACCACGAAGTTCTACGTCTACGACTCGCTGCTCAGCGAGTTCGCGGCGCTCGGCTTCGAGTACGGCTACAGCGTCGTGCGTCCCGATGCCCTGGTGGCCTGGGAGGCGCAGTTCGGCGACTTCGTCAACGGCGCCCAGACGATCATCGACGAGTTCATCTCGTCCGGTGAGCAGAAGTGGGGCCAGCGGTCGTCGGTCGTGCT
The DNA here is from genome assembly GCF_040630865.1 of Nonomuraea sp. NPDC005730. Classification (NCBI taxonomy): domain Bacteria; kingdom Bacillati; phylum Actinomycetota; class Actinomycetes; order Streptosporangiales; family Streptosporangiaceae; genus Nonomuraea; species Nonomuraea sp. NPDC005730. The sequence continues at coordinate 699 of NZ_JBEXYK010000028.1, read as the reverse complement.
GCTGCTGCCGCACGGCTTCGAGGGCCAGGGCCCCGACCACTCCTCGGCCAGGATCGAACGGTTCCTGCAGGTCTGCGCGCTCGACAACATGACGGTCGCGCAGCCGTCCACGCCGGCCAACTACTTCCACCTGCTGCGCTGGCAGGTGGAGTCCAACCGGCACAAGCCGATGGTGGTCTTCACGCCCAAGTCGCTGCTGCGGCACAAGGCGGCCACGTCGAAGGCGTCCGACTTCACCACCGGCACCTTCCAGCCGGTCATCGGCGACACCACGGTCGATCCGGCCAAGGTCACCCGGGTCGTCCTGGTCTCGGGCAAGCTCTACTACGACCTGGCCGCGCAGCGCGACAAGACGGGCCGCGACGACGTCGCCATCGTCCGTCTCGAGCGGCTCTACCCGTTCCCCACCGAGGAGCTCACCGCCGAGCTGGCCCGCTACGGGCAGCAGGCCGAGCTGGTGTGGGCCCAGGACGAGCCGGTGAACATGGGCCCGTGGCCCTACCTGACGCTGAAGCTGGCCGAAGACCCGCAGACGCTCGGCGGCCGGTCGCTGCGCCGCGTCTCGCGGACCCCGAACAGCTCGCCCGCGACGGGTTCGCACAACTCGCACGACACCGAGCTGGAGGAGATCCTCCACCAGCTCTTCGGCTGAGCAGGCCGCCAGTGAGCCCCCGGCCGTCCGGCCGGGGGCTTCTGTGT
>NZ_JBEXYK010000027.1:0-115435 GCF_040630865.1 Nonomuraea sp. NPDC005730 | reverse complement strand
CAGCGGCGCTCGCAGTGGTAGCCCAGCAAGGCCGACAGCACCGCCAGTGTCACCAGCTCGGCGTCACTCAACCTCGGCACGATGCCCACCCGGGGCCGCCACGGGGCCAGTTCCGGCGCACTCTTCAGCAGATCGTCGACCCTCACATAGAGTGCGGTTGCGAGGGTGTCCAGTTCGGTCGTCACAACCCGAGAATGGGCATCCTCGCCCTATCTCCGCAGCTATGCCTTGGACTCATTCATCTAGTCGGGGGAGCGCAGCAGCATTGCCTCCACCTCGGAACCGGCGTCGGCCGTGCAGACGTACGTGGGCTTGCCGGTCGCCGGATCGACGCAGTACAGGGTCGCCCGCTTGCCGCACTTCGAGCACCAGGCGTCAGGCCCGCCACCGAGCTCGGCCAGGCCGACCTTGATCTCTGGGATAACAAAAGCCATGCGGGCAGCGTAGGTCGGCCTGGTCAGGACTTCCGTGGTGACAGCGCGTCTTGCGGAATCCATGCCCGTAGATTGTTCGACGCGGGGGTGACGGGCGCGGTGGTGGTGAGGAGGAACCGGCCTGTGGGCCCGCCGTAGGCGCGGGCGCCCCCTGCCGGCGAGCGTCGCGGGTTCCAGGGTGCGTCCGGCGTTCAACGGGGGCGCTGACGGTCCGCCGGAGGTCGGTCGCGTCGGGTGGGTCCGATTCAGCGGCGGCGCCTCCTCATGGCCACTCGCCTGCTCCTGCTTGCTTCTGCCGTCGTCAGCAATACTCGGCGATTGTCTGCTGCCGGAATTCTTTTTCCGAGATCTTCGCCCCACTGGGGGCTGCCACCAGATCCGTGCCGCTCATTTCCGTTGGCGCCGCACCGAACAGGAAACCCTGCCCGATCGGGGCGCCGCTCGTCACCTGCACGTCAACGCTGATATTGGCCGGCAGGGGCGACAACAACGGCGACTCTTCCGTCGTGAACCCTTGCGCGTCACCCAAGGTGATCGATCCTTCGCGTTCTGCCGATCGGGTCGGCTGCGAAACCTGCCACACGAGCTGTTCGGTCTGATGATCCTGCACCTCGAACGAGAGGACGTTCTCTCCCCCGCAGAGCGGCACGACGAACCTGAACCGGCCGTCGTCGGTGCGCCCGATGGCCAAGGGGCGAGGCGCGGAATCACCGTGCGGCGCCAGGTTGCAGCCGGAGAGCGCGAACATGACGATCACGGCGAGGATCGAAGGAGAGCATAGGTGGCGTCGGCGACGGTACGTGACTCTGTTCATCACAGGCCTCTCGGCAACGGTGGAGATCGCCCTGCTGGTCCGCCTTCTGCTCGGAGACGCCATCGCACGGAGCCTCACGTGCCGGCCTCCGGTCGGGAAGTGGACGCCCGGCTTGAGCCCGTCGCAAATCATGAATCCAGCCGGACCATTCAAGCCACACCAGCCGCGCCCGGATGAGGATCCCATGGGGAGGGACGTGAAGCCATCGCTGAGTAATGACGTGGACGGATGATTCAGAGTTGGATTTTGGCGCGGCGATCCGATTCTCGCAAGCCCGGAAACCCGTGGATGGGCTTCGCGCCCGGCCCACTCGGGAGGCAAAGAGATGCGGTGTTGGTCCCAGGTCTTGACGATTGCTCTTGGCCGGTGCTCACCTGAGTGTGTTCTCCTTCCCGAGTGTGAGGAGTTTCCCGCGATGAAGATCCGCCGATTACCTTCCGTTGCACTCGCCCTGGCGCTGAGCGCCGGCGTCCTGGCTGGTGCCGCACCCGCGTCCGCCGCAACCCAGACCAGTGCATCCGTGGCCACCGCGGGCTGGCCGACACCGGACTGGTACCTGCAGGGCCCGTACTCGACCCTGGCCGCCTGCGACGTCGCCTACGAGGACGCGGCGCAGAACGGCCAATACACCGGGCTCGTCTACTGCCACTGGTTCCGCGGCGGCGGCCCTTACCTGCCGGGCTTCTACTACGAGGTGTACATTCCCTGATCAACGGACGTAGTGGGCGGCGATCCGCACGTTGCGTTAGGCGCAGCCGAGCGACCCGCGGCGCGGCCCCCTGCAACGCGCCGCTCAGCATGCCCGCCGGGACGGTGTGGCACGGAGAAGGGCGCGGCATGGCCGGTAGCGGGTGCGGCTTGGCGGCGCTGATCGCCGCCCATTCATCTCTACCGGCCCCGACAACCCGATCGCCGTCCAGGCATGCGAAAGTTCCGCTCGCGACGGCTTCAGGTGCCGGGGCCGGTCAACGGTGGGTTCTTGTCAGAGGTAGGTGCCGTACAGGTCTACGGTGGGCCAGGTTGTCACCGCGTTGGCGGCCTTGTGGAGGGCCGGGTCGATGTCGGCGTAGTTCAGGCCGGAGGCGTCGTCGCGCTGGTTGAAGAGGGCGGCCCAGGTCAGCCCGTCATACCGCCGCACCAGGATGGTGTAGGTGCCGGGGAGGCTGCCGGTGTGCCAGGTGTTGCGGCCGCCGGTGACGTTGCGGACCGACCAGCCGCAGCCGTACCACCAGCCGTCGCCGTTGACGCCGGTCTCGGGTTGGGCGAAGGCCCGGGAGATCGACGTCGAGGTGAGCACTGAGCCGGCGGCGTCGAAGATCCCGGCGAAGCGCACCAGGTCGACCGCCGTTCCCAGCCAGCCGCCGTGCGCGTCCATGTTCTCCAGGTTGAACGAACCGTACGGAGCCGGTACGGAGGTGCCGGAGGCGTCGAACACCGTCTTTCCCGTGTACTTCGAGGCGTACGGCACCTCGCCGGTCACGGCGTTGGCCTTGAGCGTGCGTCCGAGCCTCGTCCGGGTGATCCCGCGCGGCCCGAGGATCTTCTGCTGCACGTACGCGCCGTACGGCATGCCGCTGACCTTCTCGATGATCCGGCCGAGCAGCAGGTAGTCGTAGTTGGCGTAGGCGTAGGTGCTGCCGGGGTCGTGGTCCAGGGGGAGGCCGCTGGCGTACCGCATGATGTCGGCCTGGCGGACGGGCAGCGCCGAGCCGAGCGCCCTGGAGATCGCCAGGTCGCTGAACATCGGATCGGCGGTGATGGACGAGTCCCAGCCGCCCAGGTGCTGCAGCAACCTGAGGACGGTCACGTCCTTCAGCCGCGGATCCACCGTCTTGCCGGACGGCGGCGTCAGGGGGAGCAGGTCGGGCAGCCGGTCGGTGAGCTTCAGCTTGCCGTCCTGCACCAGCTTGAGTATGGCCGCGCCGGTGATGGGCTTGCTCAGGCTGGCGATCCGGAACAGCGAGGTCGGCTGGGTCTTCAGGGTGGTGCTGGTCGTCCACGTGTAGCCGCGGGCCAGTACGAGCTTGCCCTTGCGGGCCACGGCGAGCGATCCGCAGGACAGGTTCCGGGCCTGCATGAAAGCCTTCATCGTGCTGTCGAAACTGCCCAGCCCGGCTGGCAGGGTGCCGGTGGTCTTCCACGTCGCGGCGGCGGCGTGTGCCCGGCCCGGCTGACCGGCGACGAGCCCGGCGCCGGCCAATCCGAGCCCGGCCAGGCCCATCGTCCGGCCGAAATCGCGTCGGGTCAGCCTGTCAGGCATCTGTCGTCCTCCTTGATCGAACAAAACATCACGGGGCAAACTATCTGAAACTTCGTCGCTGGTGGCGCAGACCGCCCGAGCTTGCGGGGGCACGGCAGTCCGCGCTTCGTGCCGTGGTCAGGAAGTTCGGGGCTCGGTAGGGCAGTCCCCACCAGCCGGAGACCGGGCGGCATGATCGATTCCGGCGGTCGGCAGCCACAGGATGGGCACATCACCTCGTCCAAGGGAGTCGCCGGAAACATGCGTAGGTATCTTGCCGCAGCTGCGGCCGCCGTCGTCCTGCTGGGTGCCGCGTCGCCGGCTCTGGCCGCGGCCAAGCCGTCGGCACCCACTCCGCAACAGCAGGTTGACCGGCTGACCCAGCAGGACGGGTTGGCAGGTGCGTTGGTGTCTACTCCAACACTAACTACCTGGTGGCCGGCATGCTCATCCAGAAGGTCACCGGCAAGGACTTCAGGACGGTCACCCGACAGGGCGTCCTGAAGAACCTGCGGCACACGTACTGGCCGCGTCAGCACGAGCTGGACATCCGCGGCAGGCACGCCCACACCTACGGCGTGAACCCGTTCGATCCGAAGAGCCAGGGCAAGGTGGTCGACACGACCCTGGAGCCCGGCCGCCTCTTCGGCGCCTCGGGCGGCCTGATCTCCACCCCCGACGACCTGAACCGCTTCTGGCAGTCCCTCGCCACCTCCACGATCAAGGCCATGCTCGCCCGGACCGTCCCCGCCAACGACCCGCCGAAGGCCGACTACGGCCTGGGCGTCTACTCCTACCCGTTCGCCTGCGGCCCCGCCTGGATGCACGACGGCGGCCTGCCCGGCACCCGCGTCCTCAGCGGCCGAGACCGCTCCGGCCGCGCGGTCACCCTCTACGTGACCGGCACCCCGAAGAACGACGCCCACATCTTCGAGGCCTTCGGCACCGTCCTGTGCGGTGAACAGCCAGGCCCATCGGGGGAGCCGTCACGGCACGGGAGCCTGAGGCTCAGTTCGGGTCGGCTGCCTCCTCCACCCCGCACCACCGGCGTCAACGGCGCAGCAGCAGGCGCAGCAGGCGGAGCGCTCGGGACCGGCGCCCTGAGTCGGCCGAGAACATGTAGATCATGGCGGGCAGTGTCACCAACGCGGCGCCTGCCACGGCCAGTGCGGCGAGGTGGGGCAGCATCATCATGGAGCTTCCCTTCGGGAGTTCGGCAGCACCTCGACCGATGCCGAGGGCGCGATATCAGGATGTGGCGCGCCGAAGGGCCGTTGACGATCTGCGCCAAGGTCTTACGCGATCCGATGAACCCGTACGTCGGCTGACAGAAACTGACAGCGCCCGGCCCGGATGGCGATGTGAACAGATCCGTCACAGGTGGGTTTTGCGTGCTCCGGGATTCTGGAATCCTGACATCACCATGTCTCCGCGAGCCCCCATGCCGGAGGATCCCCTTGCCGTTCTCCGTGAACGCCTGCGGGACCTGCATCTCCACGCGGGCGAGCCCAGCAGCCGGGCTCTGGCCAAGCAGACGGGAGCGATGAGCCACTCCACCGCGCACGGGGTGATCCGCTGCGTCAGCCTGCCTCGATGGGGCAACCTGGAGCTCGTGGTGGAGGCGTTGAAGGGCGACGTCATGGAGTTCAAGGCTCTGTGGATCGCCGCCCACAACATGCGCTCGCAGCGCGGCCGCCCGCCGGATTCCGAGACCCGGCTCATGGTCCAGGACGCTCAAAAGCTTGATCCACTGCCGGAGCAAGAGGAACTGTACCGGCCGGTGGATGAGGCGAAGGCGGAAGGCCACTCCGGCGCCGTCTGGTCGGTGGCCTTCCATCCGGACGGACGCATCCTGGCCAGCGGCGGCGGCGACGGGACCGTGCGGCTGTGGGACGCGGTGACGGGGCAGCCGTGGCGGGAGCCTCTGCTGGGCCATGCGGGTGCCGTCGTGGCGGTGGCCTTCCACCCCGACGGGGATCTGGTGGCCAGTGGCGGCAGCGACAAGACGGTACGCCTGTGGACGATCGACGGGCTGCAACCGGTGGGGGAACCGTTGCACGGCCATGCCGGCACCGTCTGGTCGGTGGCCTTCCATCCGAACGGACACATTCTGGCCAGCGGCGGCATAGACGGGACCGTGAGGTTGTGGGACACCAGTACGGGAAGGCCGTTGAGGGGTCCGCTGACCGACCTCGACGGCGCCGGCTGGGCCCTAGCCTTCAACCTCGACGGACACCTGCTGGCCAACGGCGGGGACGACGGCATGGTGCGGTTGTGGAACACGACGTCCGGGCAGCCGGTCAGTGAGCCGTTGGCGGGTCACAGCGGCGCGGTCGTCACGGTGGCCTTCCATCCCGACGGGCACATCCTGGCCAGCGGCGGCGACGACGAAACGGTGCGGTTGTGGGACCCCGTATCGGGACGCGCCACGGCGGACCCCTTCGTCGGCCACATCGGCCCAGTCCGGTCGGTGGCCTTCCACCCGGGAGCGGACCTGGTGGCCAGCGCCGGTGATGACGGGTTGGTCCGGTTGTGGCATCTCGATTCCGGAGAACAGGCGGGGCGGCCTCTCGACGGCCACACCGGTCCCGTCCGGGCCATCGCCTTCCACCCGCACGGCCATCTGCTGGCTACCGCAGGCGCCGACAGGAAGGTGCGGTTGTGGAGGAGCACTCAACCGCCCGACCACCAGGTGCTGTACCGGCGCATCGACAACCTGCACGCCCGATTACGCGGGTCGAATCCATGGAGGCGGTCGCTGTCCACGTCGCCGGACGAGCCGGGCGGCTGGGGGTGATCATTCGTCTCTGATCACGGCGGCGAGGAATCGCATGTCCAGCATGCTCCGGGAGAAGGCGACGCCGGTGACCTTCTTCGCCAGCGCGAATGATCGCTGGAAGGGGGCGTGGAGGCCCGGACCCTCCCAGTCGTGGTTGGGATCCAGCCCTACCTCCCACATCTCGAGAAACAATCGGTCGGGCTCACTGCCCATGCGTGCGTGAGGAGAGAGTTGGTTGAAGTGGGTGATCAGTTCGCCGTCGATCGCATAGGTGAAGTAGTCGTCGGCGTGGCGGTTACGGTAGATCGACACGACTTCGGTCCCCTCGGAGAGACTCGGGAGCAGGCGGTCGAAGCCGCCTGCTCCCGTCCAGAGCCGGACGAGCACCGTCCAGCCCGCCGTCTCGAGTGCGCCCACGTAGTCACTGCGCAGGTTGTCGACGTCGATGCACTCCATCGTTCGTTCCTGGAGACCGTCGAAGGTCACTTGCTCGATGTCGTCGGGCCCTGCGCCGAGGCGGGTCAGCGCTTCGCGAGGGGTGAGGGATCGGGCGAAGGACACACACGAGACGTCATAGAACGGGCCGTACGTGGCCAGCCAGTCGAACTCCTTGCAGGCGTCTGTCACTTCAACACTCCCGTGATCATCTGAGTCGCTCCGTACGGTCCGGCCTCGCCCCCAAGCCGCAGAAGAATCGCCCCACCGTCAGCAGACCCTCGACGTCGAGGAGCACCCGACGCGCCGCCCTGCTGCGGGGAGCTGGGAGCAGGTACAGAAAGGGCCGTTGCGGGTGACAGGTGGCGGCATCGGTGCGACTGTGAAGGCAGGGCGACCTGCTGGAGGAGATCGTGGAACACCCCCAACTGACCACGGACATGGTTCTCGCCGCCGTCCGGGACCACGGATTCGCGGCCTACGACGTCCTGGTCAAGGACTTTCCGTCGGACGTGGTGGTCGCGGAGTTCACGAAGGCGGCCAGGTCGGGATTCACCAGCTTCGGCGTGGGAGTGCACCTGGCGTCGTTGACGGACAAGGGGCGGGAGCGTCTCGGTTAGGCATAGTTCGCGGAGTTCTCCGGGGCGCCGGATACCGGGTCGACGGCACAGCGGAGCATCGGGAGGGGGAGTACTTACGCGGGGCGTGATGGCGGCGCTCGCGGGCGCCGCCATCACGGCCGTCACGCGCCCCCGGCCGTCGAGAGCACCCGCGTCAGGCGGGGGCGCGACGGCGGAAGAGCGTGATCACGTGCTCCGGGCCAGTGGCTCCTGACCGGTCTCCGTGACGATCGCGACGTTGCCGCCGGAGAGGACCGCGACGACGGGTCCCGGCGGCAGGTGCGCCCGGTGGGTGAGGTAGGCGGCGGTGGCCACCGCGCCGCTGGGTTCGGCGCGTTCCCCCAGCTCCCGCTGGAGCAGGCCGGCGGCGGCGTCGATGGCGTCCTCGGTCACGGTCACCATGTCGTCCACGTACCGGTGGATGTGCTCCCAGGCCAGGGCGCCCAGCACCGGCGCGCGCAGTCCGTCGGCCCGCGTGCGGTAGGTCAGTTCCACCGGCCACGCCGTGCGCGTGCCCGACCGGAAGCTGGCCGTCCCGTCGGCGGCCAGCTCGGGCTCGACGCCGATCACCCGGATCGCCGGGTCGGCGGCCTTGACCGCCACCGCGATCCCGGCCAGCAGGCCGCCGTTGCAGACGGGCACCAGGACGGCCCCCGCGTCCGGCAGGTCCAGGCAGATCTCGGTCCCGGCGCTGCCGTGCCCGGCGATGACGTCGAACGCGTCGGAGCCGATCACCGTCGCGCCGAACCGGTCGGCCAGCGCCAGGCACGCCTCCTCCCGCAGTGCGGGCGGGACGATCACCACCTCGGCGCCGAGCCGGCGCGCGGCGCGGACCTTCAGCTCCGGCGCCGTGTCCGGCAGGACGACGGTCGCCCGCACCCCGTGTTCGGCGGCGGCGTAGGCGATGGCCTGGGCGTGGTTGCCCGACGACTGCGCGACCACGTGCCGGACGCCGCGCCCGGCCAGCCGGCCCACGGCGTTGGCCGCGCCGCGTACCTTGAACGAGCGGGTGGGCTGCCGGTTCTCCGGTTTGACCCAGAGCCGTTCGCCGGGCAGCCGCAGCAGCGGCGTGCGCCGGACGTACGGCGCGATGCGCTCACCGGCCGCCCGGACGTCGGCGGCGGTGACAAGCCGCGCCCCCGCCACCCCCTCCGCGCCCAGACGCCCAGCGCCGTCGTCCATGAGTTCAGCACTCTCGTTCATGCGCTCAGCACCCTCTCCTGGATGGCGTCCAGGTCGGCCGCGGCCTCCGAGGGCGGGGCGGCGTCGGGGACGAGGTCCTCCAGGTGATGCAGCGGCCGGTGCCGCAGCCCCAGCAGCCCCCACAGCACCAGGAACACGCCGCTGGCGAGCAGCACCAACCCCGCGCCCCCGCCGGGCCCGCCGGCGAACCGTCCGGCCCAGTCCGCCAGCGGGCCGGCGGAGAGGAAGCCGATCGGCTGCATGGCCGTGGCGATCATGATGTTCACCGCGAGCACCCGCCCCTGCAGCTCCGGACCCACCTTGACCTGGATGATCGACAGCCAGTGGGCGTTGCCGATGCTCATGCACGCCAGCCGGACGAACAACCCGGCCGCGACCAGCCACACGACCGGCCACACGCCCATCAGCACCACGCCGAGCCCGGACCCGACGACGAAGCCGATCATGCCGGTGGCCCGCCGCCGGGTGCCGCCCCACACCAGCACCACGCCGGTGCCCACGGCCGCGCCGACGCCGCCGACGGCGGTCACCGCGCCGAGGTCCGCCGAGTCGCCGATGGCCAGCACGACCGGGGTGACCAGCACCCACATCAGCGCGGTGCAGAAGTTCACCACCGCGAAGTAGAGCGCCATCACCAGCAGCGGACGCCGCCGGCGCAGGAACCGCCACCCGCCGGTGAGCGCCGCCATGAACGTCTCCTCGCGCCGGTGGAACAGCCGGTCGGGGAAGCGCACCAGCACCAGCGTCAGGACGCCGACCGCGAACGTGGCCACGTCCACGGCCACCACCGCCGACAGCCCGAACAGGCCGATCAGCGCGCCGCCCGCGAGCGGCGCGACCACGTTGCCCGCGCCGAAGCCCACGTTGGCCAGCGCGTTCGCCTGCGGCAGGTACGGTTTGGGCACCAGCTGTGCGATGGCCGCCAGCCAGGCGGGCTGCTGGAACGCCGACACGACCGAGGTCACGCCCACGATGAGGCAGACGTTCCAGAACTCCAGCCGATCGGTGGTCAGCAGCAGCACCAGCGCCACCATGGCCAGCCCGGACAGCGCGTCGCAGGCCAGCATGATCTTGCGCCGGTCCACCCGGTCGGCCAGCGCGCCGCCCAGCGGGGTGAGCAGCACGGCCGGGATCTGCGCCAGCATCGTGACCAGCGCCAGATCCAGGATCTCGCCGCTGCGCTGGTAGGCCCACACGCCGAGCGCGAACGAGCTGAGCGCCGTGCCCAGCGCCGAGACGATCTGCCCGCCCGCGACGGTGTAGAAGGACCCCAGCTTCGTGCGTTCGGGCGGGCGCACCGGATCGGGCAGCGTTCCGGCCGCCCAGCGGGTCAGGTGCGCCAGCACGACGGCGGCCAGCGGCTCGGCCTGGTGGCGCAGGAAGTAGTGGCCGGCCCTGGGCAGCACGGCCCGCTCCACCCGCGGCGCGAACGCCGCCCACTCGGTGTAGCGCTCCTCGTGCAGCTCGGTGGCGCGGTCGCGTTCCCCGACCAGGCTCAGGATCGGGGCGCGCAGCGGCGTGCCGTCGCCGGCCAGCTCCTGGCCGAACCACTCCTGCGCCTGGTCGGCGTCGTGCCGCATGGCGCGTACGGCGGTGCGCTTGGCGGCCTCGTCCATGTCGTCGAGCAGCCCGCCGGAGGCGCGCAGCGCGTCGCGGAACATCCGGTCGGACACCCAGCGGTCGCCGCCGAACAGCCGCCTGACCATTCCGGGCAGCTGTGCGGCAGGGAAGCTGGCGGCGGCGATCACGCCCAGCACGGGCACGCCGTCCGCCTCCAGCCGCCGGGCCAGCGCGACGGCGGGCGCGGAGCCCACGCAGTGGCCGTAGATCGCCACCGGGCCCGACGCGGTCGCCGCCACCTCGGCGGCCAGCACGTCCACCAGCTCCTCCAGCGGCAGCGGCAGCTCGTCGGGGCGGGCGGGGTCGTGGCCGGGCAGCTCGGCGGAGAGCACCTCCACCCGGTCGCCCAGCGCCTGGGCCAGCGGCTGGTACACCGCCGCCGACCCGCCGCCGTACGGCACGCACACCAGCGTGAACTCGGCGGCCCGGCCGCCGCCCAGGCGGTGCAGCAGCCCGCCGCCGTCCTCGCGGCCCAGGTACGCGGCCAGCTCGGCCACGGCGGGCCGGGTGAACAGGTCGATCACCCGCAGCCCGCGGCCGATCTCCTTGACCGCGCGCACCGCGGCGAACGAGTCGCCGCCGAGGGCGAAGAAGTCGTCGCCCGCCCCGACCCGCTCCACACCGAGCACCCGGGCGAAGGCCCCGGCGACCAGCTCCTCGTTCGGCGTCGAGGGCGCCGCGTACGCGGCCTGCTCGGCCACCGGCTCGGGCAGGGCGGCCCGGTCGATCTTCCCGTTCGGGTTGAGTGGAAGCCGGTCGAGGGCCACGACGTGCGCCGGGACCATGTAGTCGGGCAGCCGCTCACGCAGCGCCGAGCGCACGGCCGCGGCCTCCACGGTCGCGGGCGTCACCCACGCGGCGAGCTGCCTGGCCTTGCCCTCGCCGACGGGCAGCACCACGGCCTCGGCGACCTGTGGCAGCGCCCGCAGCGCGGTGGTGACCTCGCCCAGCTCCACGCGGTAGCCGCGCACCTTGACCTGGTCGTCCACCCGGCCGCGGAACTCGATCCGCCCGTCGGAGGTGACGCGCAGCAGGTCGCCGCTGCGGTAGCAGCGTCCCTGCCCGGTCAGCGGGTCGGGGACGAACCGCTCGGCGGTCAGCTCGGGCCGGCCGATGTAGCCGCGGGTGACCCCGGGGCCGCCGACCACCAGTTCGCCGGGCACGCCGGGCGGCACCGGCCGCAGCTCGGCGTCCACCAGGTGCCCGTACACGCCGGGCAGCGGACGGCCCAGCGGCACGATGCCGGTCCGCCGGTCGGCGGGGATCTCCTCGGTGTCGCACACCAGGCAGATCATCGTGGACTCGGTGTGGCCGTAGTGGCTCTGGATCCTGAGCGCGGGCCGGGCGGCCCGCGCTCGCTCCACCAGGTCCCACGGGCACGCCTCGCCCGCCAGGATCAGCAGCGCGCGCGGCAGCACGGCGGCCAGGTCGCCGCCCGAGGCCAGCAGCTCCAGGTGGCTCGGGACGCACTTGACGACGTCCACCCGGTGCTCGGCCAGGTATCCGGCGAACGCGGCCGGGTCCATCGCGGTCTCGCGCGGCACCAGGTGCACCGTCCCGCCGGTGGTCAGCGCGCCGAACACGCAGGTCAGGCCGAAGTCGGCGGCGGGCGTGGAGACCACCGCGAACGACCCGCCGGGCACGCCGATGCGCGGCAGCATGCCGCCCAGGTAGTTCAGGACGCCACGGTGCTCGGCGGCCACCGCCTTGGGCGTGCCGGTGGACCCCGACGTGAAGATCACGTGGTGCAGGTGCTCCGGCAGCACCTCGACCCGGGGCCGGGTGTCCGGCAGGGACGGCGGCCGGTCCAGCGCCAGCACCCGCCTGCCGTCCCCGATCAGGGGCGCGAACTCGCTCACCGTGACCACGGCGCGCACCCCGGCGGCCTCCAGCATCGCGGCGATCCGCGCCGCCGGGTACGCGGGGTCCATCGGCAGGTAGCCGCCGCCCGACTTCTGGATGCCGAACAACGCGCACGCCAGGTCCGCGCCCGGCTCCAGCAGCACGCCGACCGGCTCGTCGGCGCTCACCCCCGCCTCCAGCAGCCAGTGGGCGATCCGGTTCGCGGCCGCCTCCAGCTCCGCGTAGGTCAGGGCACGGTCGGCGCCCACCACGGCCGGCGCGCCGGGAGTCTGGTCCACCCAGCGTTCGATCAGGTGGTGCACCGCCCCGGCGGGCGGCTCCGGCGGCGGCCCGCCGGCCACCGCCGGGCCGGTCACCGGCTCCAGCGGCACCGCGCCCACCGGCGCGTCCAGGTCGGTGAGCAGCCCGTCGAGCAGGGCGGCGTACCAGCGGGTCAGCTTGGCCGCGGTGCCCGGTTCGAACAGGTCCGTCCGGTAGGCGAGCCCGCCGCGCAGCGGCGCGCCCGGCCCGTCGTCCACGACGTGCCAGCTCAGGTCGAACTTGGTGGTCAGCTCCGGCAGGTGGATCTCGGACGCCTCCAGGCCGGGCAGCTCCGCCCCGGCCACGCCGGGGACGTAGTTGAGCATCACCTGGAACAGCGGCGTGGCCGCCAGGTTCCGTTCCGGCCGCAGCCGGTCCACCACCCGGTCGAACGGCGTGCCCGCGTGCGCGAGCGCGCCCAGCGCGGACTCCCGAGCGCGGGCCAGCAGGTCGCGCCCGGTCGGGTCGCCGCCCACGTCGGTCCGCACCACCACGGTGTTGAGGAAGCAGCCCACCACGCCTTCGGTGTCCGGGTGGTCGCGTCCGGAGACCGGCACGCCGACCGCGATGTCCGCGCTCGCCGACAGCCGGGCCAGCAGCGCCTGCAACCCGGCCAGCAGCACGATGAACGGCGTGGACCGGTAGGCGGCGGCCACCGCCCTGACCCGCTCGCTCAGCTCCGCCGGGAGCTCCAGGTCGAGCGCGGCTCCGCCCGGGTCGGGCATCGCGGGGCGCGGCCGGTCGGTGGGCAGGTCGAGCACCGGCGGCAGGCCGTCCAGGTGCCCGGCCCACCAGTCCAGGTCGGCCGGGTCGGGGACCGGCGACACCTCGGCGTACTGCGCCGGGGGCGGGTCGAGCGGCGGGCGCAGGCCGAGGCGGGCGGCGTACAGGCCGGACAGCTCCGACAGCAGCAGGCCGCGCGTCCAGGCGTCGGTGGCGATGTGGTGGAAGGTGAGCGAGAGCACGTGCTCGTCGTCGTCCCCAGGATCGCCGACGGCGAGCAGCACCGCCCGCATCGGCGGCTCGCGGTCCAGTGCGAACGGCGTCGCCAGGTGCCCGGCCAGCACGTTCTCGACCTCGGACCGGTCAACGCGCGCGGTGGAGACGGGCACCTCGGCGGCGTCCCGCACCACCATCACCGGCTCGGGGCCGGAGTCGTCGACCACGCCGCGCAGCACGTGGTGCCGTCCGGCCAGGTCACGTACCGCGTCCAGCAGCGCCTCCGCGCGCAGCGGGCCGCGCAGCCGCAGCGCCACCGGCACGTTGTAGGCGCTGCTGTCCGGTTCGAGCTGCGCCAGGAACCACAGCCTGGCCTGCACCCCGGACAGCGGCACCGGCCCGTCCACCGGCGCGCGCCGCACGCGCGCGGCGGCGGCCGGACGGGGGAGCGCGGCGGCCAGGTCGGCCAGCACCGGGTGCTCGAACAGCAGCCGCACCGGCACCGCCGCGCCCAGCCGCTCCCGCAGCCGCCCGGCCACCCGGGTCGCCGCGAACGAGTGCCCACCCAGGGCGAAGAAGTCGTCGTCCGCCCACACCTCCGCGAGTTCGAGCACGTCGGCCCAGACCTCGCCGACCAGGCGCTCGGCGGGTGTCCCGAGCGGCACCCGGACCGCGGGCCCCGCCTCGGGCACCGGCAGCGCCGCCCGGTCCACCTTGCCGTTCGGGGTCAGCGGCAACGCCTCCAGCACGCCGATCGCGGCCGGCACCATGTAGTCGGGCAGCCGCTCGCGCAGCGCCGACCGCACCTGCGCCACGTCCACCGTCGCGGGCGTCACCCAGGCGGCCAGGCGGCGCTCCAGGCCGTCGCCGACCGGCTGCACGTACGCCTCCGCGACCTGCGGCAGGGCCCGCAACGCTGCGGCGACCTCGCCCAGCTCGACGCGGAAGCCGCGCACCTTCACCTGGTCGTCGATCCGCCCCAGGAACTCGATCAGCCCGTCCGCGGTCACCCGGACCCGGTCGCCGGTGCGGTACCAGCCGCCGGTGAAACGTTCTGCGGTGAGGTCGGGACGGCCCAGGTAGCCGCGGGCCACGCTCGGCCCGCCGATCCACAGCTCACCGGGCACGCCTGGTGGCAGCGCCCGTCCGGACGGGTCGGCCACCCGGCACACCACGTCGGCCAGCGGCCGGCCCAGCGGCGCCCGGCCCGGTCCGAGCTCGGCCAGGGCCTCGCCCGCGTCGCAGGCCAGCACCGACACCGTGGTCTCGGTGGGGCCGTAGTGGATCTGCACCTCCAGGTCCGGCCGTGCCGCCCGGACCCGCGCCACCAGGTCCGCCGGCACCGCCTCGCCGGCCAGGATCAGCAGCTTGCCGGGCAGCGCGGCCGTGCCGAGGAGTTCGAGCTGGCTGGGCACCATCTTGATCGCGTCCACCGGGTGCGCCGCCAGGCGGGCGGCGAACGCGGCCGGGTCGGTGGCCGTCTCGTGGTCGATCAGGTGCAGGGTGGCGCCCGTGGTCAGCGCGCACCACACGTTCGTCATGCCCAGGTCGGCGGCGGCGGTGGAGACCAGCGCGAACGACGTCATCCCCGCGGGGACGACCTCGGCCACCGCGCCGAGGTAGTGCGTGATGTGCCGGTGCTCGACCGCGACGCCCTTCGGCCGCCCGGTCGAGCCCGAGGTGTAGATCACGTACGCCAGGTGCTCCGGCCGCACCGCCACGCCGGGACGCTCGCCGGACGCCTCCGCCGCGGCGGCGAGCTCGGTGCCCGTGACCACGATCCGCGCTCCGGCGTCGGCCACCACCGCCTGGTTGCGCCGCTCCGGGTAGACCGGGTCGAGCGGCAGGTAGGCGGCGCCCGCCTTGAGCACGCCGAGCATGGCGACCACCAGCTCGGGCCGCCGCTCCAGCAGCACGCCGACCGGCTCCTGCGGCCGCACCCCGCTCTCCAGCAGCCAGTGGGCCACCTGGTTGGCGCGGCGGTCCAGCTCCGCGTAGCTGAGCGAGCCGACCGCGACCGCGTCCGGGCGGGCGTCGGCCATCCGCTCGACCAGCGTGTGCAGCGGCACGTCCACGGGCAGGGCGGCGTCCGGACCGCGCAGGTCGTCGCCGGCCGGCAGCCGCACCGGCGCGCCGGGGTCGGTGAGCATGCCGTCCAGCAGCTCCAGGTACCAGCCGGCGAGCCGGCGCACGGTGGCCTCGTCGAACAGGTCCGTGCGGAAGCGCAACTCGCCCGAGAAGCGGGTGCCGTCGTCGCCCAGCTCCAGGTTCAGGTCGAACTTGGCGGTCGGCGCGGGCGGCGACCCGGCCTCGACCTCCAGCCCCGGCAGCGACAGCGGCGCGCCGGTGTCGTAGACGTTGAGCATCACCTGGAACAGCGGCGTGACCGCGAGGTTCCGCTCCGGTTGCAGGCGCTCCACGACCCGCTCGAACGGCGTGCCGGCGTGCGCGAACGCGTCCAGCGCCGCCGTGCGCGCCCGTGCCAGCAGTTCGGCGCCGGTCGGGTCGCCCGCGGTGTCGCCGCGCACCACCAGCGTGTTGATGAAACAGCCGACGACCCGCTCGGCGTCGGGGTGGTGGCGGCCCGCGTGCGGCACGCCGACGGCGATGTCGTCGACGCCGGACAGGCGGCTCAGCAGCGCCTGCAGCCCGGCCAGGAACACCATGAACGGCGACGTCCCGGCCACCGCGCGCACCTTCGCCGACAGCGCCTCGGGCACCTCCACCGCGACCGCCGCCCCCTCCCACGTGGGGACGGCCGGGCGCGGGCGGGCGAGCGGCAGGTCGAGCACCGGCGGCAGGCCCGCCAGCTGACCGGCCCACCAGTCGAGGTCGGCGTCGGGCCGCCCGGCCTCCCACGCGGCCACGTCCGCGTACTGCAGGGCGGGGGGAGCGGGGGGCGGCTCCAGGCCGAGGCGGGCGGCGTACAGGTGGGCGAGATCGTCCAGCAGCACGCGTTCCGACCAGGCGTCGGTGGCGATGTGGTGCAGGGCGAGCGCGAGCACGCACTCCTCGTCGCCGAGCCGGAACACCGTGGCCCGCAGGGGCGGCTCGGCGTCCAGCCGGAACGGCCGCCAGGCGTGTTCGGCCAGCTCCCGCTCCAGCTCCGCCGGGCCGGCGGCCGCCATGTCGACCACCGGCACCGGCACGGCGGCGACCGGCCGCACGCGTCCGTCGTCGATGACGCCGCGCAGGATCCAGTGCCGCTCCGCCAGGTCCGCCACCGCGCCGGTGAGGGCGGCGACGTCCACCGGGCCGCGCAGCCGCAGCGTCAGCGGCACGTTGTAGGTGGGCGTGCCGGGCTCCAGCTGGGCCAGGAACCACAGCCGCTCCTGCGCCGGCGACAGCGGCATGTCCGCGGCCGACGTCGCCGGGATCCGCGGGACGGCGGCCTGCTCCTTCTGCTTCAGGGCGGCGGCGAGCCTGGACCGGACGAGTTCGGCGATCCGGTCCTCACGTACCTCGGTCATCCCTCGATCCCCTCCATCAGGTCGGCGGCCAGCAGTTCCTCCAGCGCGGCGGCGAAGTCGGCCAGCACCGGCCGGTCGAACACCAACCGCACGGGCACGGTGACCTGCAACATCTCGCGCAGGCGGGCGGCCACCCTGGTCGCGGCGAACGAGGCTCCGCCGAGGGCGAAGAAGTCGTCACCGGCCCAGACCTCGGGCCGTTCGAGCACCTCGGCCCAGACGGCGGCCACCAGGAGCTCGGCCTCGGTGGCCGGTTCGACCCGCGCCGGGGCCGGGCCGGTGTCCGGCTCGGGCAGCGCGTGGCGGTCGACCTTGCCGCTGGGCAGCATGGGCAGGGCAGGCAGCGCGACCCAGCGGCGCGGCACCATGTGGCCGGGCAGCCGGGACCGGGCGTGCCGCTCGACCGCGGCCAGGTCCGCCGTCTCCGGCGCGACGTAGCCGACCAGGTGGGCCTGCGCGTCCGTGCCCGCCACGGTCACCGCGGCCTCGGCGATCTCGCGCAGCACGGCCTCGATCTCGCCCAGCTCGATCCGGTAACCGCGGACCTTCACCTGGTGGTCGCGGCGGCCGTGGAACTCCAGCGTCCCGTCCGGCCGCCAGCGCGCCAGGTCACCGGTGCGGTAGCAGCGGCCGTCCGGCGTGAACGGGTCGGCCACGAAGGCGGTCGCGGTCAGGTCAGGACGGCCCCGGTAGCCGCGGGCCACCCCGGCGCCGCCCAGCAGCAGCTCGCCGACCGCGCCCGGCGGCACCAGCCGCAGCCGCGCGTCGACCACGTACGCCCGCTCGCCCGGCATCGGCGACCCGATCGGCACCCGGTCGCCCTCGTGCGCGCGCACCCGGTGCAGCGTCGAGGTGACGGTGGTCTCGGTGGGCCCGTAGGCGTTCCACAACTCGCCGACGCGCAGCAGGATCTGCTCGGCCAGCGCCGGGTCCAGCGCCTCCCCGCCGGCGACGGCGCGCAGCGCCGGGTCACCCGCCCACCCGGCCGCGACCAGCATCCGGTACGCGGTCGGCACCAGGTCGATCACCGTGGCCGCGCTCGTGCTGATCAGCTCCGCCAGCGCGTGCCCGTCGGTGGCCGTGGCCCTGTCCACCACCACCGACGTGCCGCCGGCGGCCAGGACGCTCCACAGCTCGGAGGCCGAGGCGTCGAAGCTCAGCGGCGCGACCGCGGGCTGCACGTCGGCCGGGCCGAGACGGAGCGTCGAGATCATCCCGGCCACGAGGGCGGCCAGGGCGCCGTGGGTGACCTCGACCCCCTTGGGGGCGCCGGTGGAGCCGGAGGTGTAGGTGACGTACGCCAGGTCCGCGGCGTGCACCTCGGGCAGGTCCGCGCGAGGGCCCGCGGCGAGCCGGTCCGCGTCGAGCGTCACCGGCCCGTCCTTGCCGGGTGCCGTCTCCAGGGGCGTCCCGCCGCGGGTGAGGACCACGCGGGCGCCCGCGTCCACGGCCAGCAGGCGCAGCCGCCCGGCCGGGTGTTCCGGGTCCAGCGGCAGGTATGCCGCCCCCGCCCGCCACACGCCCAGCAGCACCACGGGCAACATCTCGTCCCGCGGCACGTGGACGCCGACCACGTCGCCGCGCGACACCCCGTGCGCCAGCAGGCCGGCCGCGATCCGGTCGGCGCGGTCGTTCAGCTCGGCGTGGCTCAGGGCGGTGCCGTCCGGGCCGACCACCGCGGTGCCCGCCGTGCCACCCGCGTTCGCCGCGAGCGACAGCGGCACCGGCGGCAGGTCGTCCGGCAGCCGCGGTCCGGCCGCGCGGGCCAGCAGCGCGGCGCGCTCGTCCGGGGTGATCGGCTCGAACGTGGCGATCGCCAGGTCCGGCTCGGCCACCACGCGGCGCAGCAGCCACAGCAGCCGGTCCAGGTACGCCCCGGCCGCCTCCCGGCCGAGCAGCGCGACCGCGTACTCCAGGTGCAGCTCGGCGCCGGCGGCCGTGCGGTTGACGAGCACGCTGAACTCGTGCACCGCCGCGCCGGGGCCGATCTCGGTCAGCAGTTCGAGGCAGCCGGCGCGCACCGGCACCTCGGCGTGCTGCATGGCCAGCAGCACCGGGGCGCGGGGCACGTCGGCGGGCGGGACCTCCTGGTGGACCAGCGCCCGCGTGGCGGCCTGCCCGGCCTGCCGGACCAGGTCGCGGAAGGTCGGCGCGGCGTCCGGCCGCAGCCGTACCGGCACCGTGTCGATCAGCGGCCCGACGACCCGGGCCAGCTCCGGCCGGGCGCGCCGCGCCGCGACCATGCCGACCAGCGTGTCCGGCTCCCCGGCGGCCAGGGCGAGCGCGGCCAGGTACACCGCGAACGGGGTCGCCCCGCACGCGCGGGCCAGCGCGGCCACGCCGTCCGTGAGCTCCTCGGTCAGCGGCCTGATCACCCGGCACGTCGTCAGGTCGCCGGGCGGCGGCCCCGCCACCGGCGCGCCCGCCAGCTCGCCGCGCCAGAACTCCCGCAGCCGCGCGAGGTCGGGCCGGTCCTCCTGCTCGCGCACCGCGACGTCGCCGAGCTGCACCGCCGGCTCGGGGACGGGCTCACCCGCCAGCTCGGCGGCCAGCTCGTCCATCAGCACGCCGGTCGAACCGCCGTCGAAGGCGATGTGGTCCGTCACGAGCACCAGCTCTGCCACGCCCTCTCCGACGGGGCACAGGCTCGCGCGCAGCAACGGCACCTCGGTCGTCACGTCGAACACGTGCTCCACCGCGGCGCGGGCCACCTTCACCGGGTCCGCGCCCGCCGGATGCTCGACCAGGGGGACGGCGACGGGCGGGTGCACGACCGCGTAAGGGACGCCGTCCTCGCCGGCGGAGATCGTGCTGCGCAGGGCCTCGTGCCGGCGCAGGACCGCGTCCAGCGCCCGGCGCAGCGGCGCGCTCCCGCTCAGGCCGCGCACGCGCAGCCGGATCGACACGGTGGTGACCGGGCTGTGCGGGTGGAGCTGGCGCAACGTCCAGAACTCGCGTTGCGCGGCGGTGAGCGGGTGCCGGGTCCGGCCGGTCCGCCGCACCGGGGCCGATCCCGGCTCACGCAGGTGCGCCGCCAGCCCGGCGGCGGTCGGCTCGGTCAGGAACGTCGCCAGGGGCACGGTGTGCCCGAGCCGCCGGGACAGTTCGGTCACCACCCGGGCGGCGGCCAGCGAGTGCCCGCCCAGGTCGGCGAACCGGTCGTGCACGCCCACCTCCGGCAGGCCCAGCACGTCCGCGATCACCTCGGCCACCTGGCGCTCGTCGTCCGTCCGGGGCGCGACGGGCGCCGCGCTCCCCGTCCGGGCGGCGCCCAGCTTGGGCAGGGCCGCGCGGTCCACCTTGCCGGTGGGGGCGATCGGCAGGTCGCCGGTCACGCCGATCCTGGCCGGGACCAGGTGGTCGGGCAGCCGGTCACGCAGCCAGTCGCGCAGCTCGGGCTCGGTCACGCCGGAGGCGGCCACGTGCGCGACGAGGTAGGCGATGCCGTCGTCGTCGGTGTGCGCCAGGACGACGGCGCGGCGCACCGCGGGATGGCGGTCCAGCGCCGACTCGACCTCGCCCAGCTCCACCCGGTAGCCGCGGATCTTGACCTGGTCGTCGGCGCGGCCCACGTAGCGCAGCTCGCCGTCCACCCAGCGGACCAGGTCGCCGGTGCGGTAGACGCGGGTGCCGTCCGGGTCGGTGCCGAACGCCTGCGAGTCGTGGCCCAGGTAGCCGCGGGTCACGTTGGGCCCGCCGATCCACAACTCGCCGACCTCTCCGTCCGGGACCGGGCCGCCGGCGGCGTCGCGCACGCTGAGCAGCGCGCCCGCCATCGGCCCGCCCAGCGGCGGGTCGCCCTGGTGGTCGCGGCTCACCTCGAACAGGGTGGAGCCGGTGGTGCACTCGGTGGGGCCGTACATGTTGAGCACGCGGCGCACGCCCGGGTTGGCGTACACCCGCGCCACCAGCGCGGCGGTCAGCCGCTCGCCGCCGGACAGCACCATGCGCACGCCGTCCGGCAGCGGCTCGCGCAGCAGCACCGACAGCGCGGACGGGACCCCGAAGACCGTGCGCACCTCGTCGCGGGCCGGCAGCGTCGGCAGCGCCAGCACGTTGTCCGCCATGATCACGGTCCCGCCCGCGAACAGCGGCGTGAAGATCTGGGTGATCGAGGCGTCGAAGCAGATGGAGGAGCCGGCGAGCATGCCGCTCAGCTCCTCGGCGGTGTAGGCGGACGCCTCCCAGCGCACCAGGTTCAGGGTGTTGCGGTGCTCCACGACCACGCCCTTGGGACGGCCGGTGGAGCCGGAGGTGTAGATCAGGTACGCGGCGTCGCCCGGCTCGCCGGGCACCTCGGGCCCGTGCGCGGCGGGCGTCACGTCGTCGACGAGCACGGAGTCCGCGCCGGTCGGCGCCGCGGTCTGGCGCCGCGCCGCCGAGGTGACCACCGCGCTCATGGCGGCGTCCTCGGCCATGAAACGTAAGCGTTCCGCCGGATAGGCCGGGTCCAGCGGCACGTAGGCCGCGCCCGCCTTGAGCACCCCGATCAGCGCGGGCACCAGCCACTCGTCGCGGTCGAGGCAGATCCCCACCAGGTCGCCGCGTCCCACACCCCGCGCGGCCAGGGCGTTGGCGATCCCGTTGGCCCTGCGGTGGAGCTCGGCGTAGGTCATCCGGCTCGTGCCCGCGACGACGGCGAGGCGATCGGGCGTCCGCCGGCACTGCGCCTCCAGGGCCTCGTGGAGGCGGCCCGGCGAGTCGGTGAGAGGGCGGTTCGCGCCCGTCACATCCGTATTCATGTGTCCTCTTTCCAGCAAAGGTCAAACGTGCCCGGGTGGGCGGTCGGGAACAGCCCGTTCCTCGGGGACGGCACGCGGGCCCGGGCGAGGTCGTCGCTGGGCGCGTGGGGTCGTGCGGGGTCGTGCGGGCGGTTCAGTGTCGCGCGGTCGGCGGGTGTGGCGGGGGGCGTTCGCGGCACATGTCATGTTCTGCGGTTACGTGCTCCTTTCGCCCACAGTCGTCCGCACAACAGCATCGGCGACCCGGCTTGCCGCTGACTTGGAACCTGCCATGATCTTGCTTGCAGGAGGGCGCGTCATCGGCCGATCGGCGCGGGACGGCTTGGCAGGCGGTCAGCGACGTCCCGGCGCCCAGCGTCGGCCGGAGCGCGCGAACCTCCTGGACCGGCGACAGGCAAACCCCGGGCTCCGGACGTGGGCGAGGAGTGCGGCCTCGCCACTGCTCCGGAACGCCACGCTGACATGATCCTCTTCGCCGGGGCCGTCTCGCAAACGGGGTCGAGAGGCGCAAAAGGGGGCGGAACGTAGGGGAGTCGCTCGTCAACCCAGCGCAACGGAAAGCGCGGACGGGCAAGCACATCCGGCGCGGGACGGTGACGTCGGGAGCGCGACGGGAAAGGCCCGGTCCTCGGACGTCGGCGCAGAGGATGGCTCGTAAAAAAGAAGCCCCCGCCGGGGTCGGACCCCGGCGGGGGAGGGGCGGCGTCACGGACGCCGTGCCGTGCGTGGTCAGGGACGGCGTCGCCGCCCCGCTCGCCGCCCGCACGTGGCACCGCGGCGTCCGGGCCCTGCTCCTGCCGGCGATGGCCAGGCCGCTGACGCGACCGGCGGGCGGGAGAGGAGGGACGTCACGCGGCGGCGACGTGTCGTGATCAGCCGGTGTAGCGCGGCTTGACGGCGACCGGCTCCTTCGGCCCCGCCGTCCGCTCGACCGTGGGCCGGCCTTCCGCGGGCACCGGGGAGGGCGCCGCGGAGGGGACCGCGGCGGGCACTGCGGCGGGCACTGCGGCGGGCTTCTTGGGCTCGGCCGCGGCCGTCCCCGAGAACCCGGCGAGGCCGGCCGCGAGGGCCAGCGCCGCGCCGGCGCCGACGAGCATGGTTCTGATCTTCATAGGGTTCCTCTCATCCTTCGAGCAGGGCCTCAGCCCTTGACGACGACCGGAGTGCCGATCGCCAGGTTCTTCGCCATCCAGGTGATGTCGTCGTTGCCGACCCGGACGCAGCCGTGGCTGGCCCGCGTGCCGATGGCGGAAGGCTTGTTCGTCCCGTGGATCGCCAGCTGGCCGGGGCCGCCGGCGAAGCTCTTCAGCACCGGCGAGAAGCCGCTCAGCCCGAAGGCGTAGGCGCCGTAGGCCCCGCCGTCACCGGTGGGCCTCACCAGTTCGGTGAAGAAGTAGCGGCCCGGAGGCGTCGGCGTCCCGGCCTCGCCGGTCGCGACCTTGCCCGTCCTGACGGGCCGGTCGCCGTCGTAGACCGTGAAGCGGAACGCCCCGCGGTCGATCTCCACGCGGTGGGAGGTCTCGGCGAGCGTCACGTCGGCGGCCTTGATCCAGCCCTTGCTGCCGTTCGGCCGGATCGGCAGCAGCACCTGGAGCCAGTCGCCCTCGTCGCGTTCCACCAGGAAGACGCGCGTCGTGCCGTAGTCGTTGGGACTGGTGATCGTCCTCTGGGCCGCGCCCTGCCTGTCCCGGTAGATCGTGATCCGGGCCCCCTTGACGCTCGCGATCTTCGATCTGGCGGTGCCCGCCGGGGTGTTCGACCGGGTGTTCGCCGGGTCGGGGCGTACGGCACCGTCTGCGCTGCCCGCGCAGCCCGCCAGCAGGAGGGCGAGTGCCGTCGCCGCGGCCGTACGAAGCAGGTTGGTTCTCACCCGGCGCAGCCTGGCGGCAGAATGTGTGGAACCTGTTTGCCTGTCATGCGGATCCCGTATGCACTCGTGGAGTGCGCATAACCTCGGGCCATGTGCGCGTACGTACTGGTCGCCGAGGACGACCCCAAGCAGGCCGAACTGCTCAGGCGCTACCTGGAGCGGGAGGGCCACGAGGTCCGCGTCGTGCACGACGGACGTTCGGCGATCGATGAGGCCCGGCAGGGAGATCCCGGCCTGGTGCTGCTCGACGTGATGATGCCGAAGGTCGACGGACTGGACGTCTGCCGGGTGCTGCGCGCCGAGTCCGACCTGCCGATCCTGATGCTGACGGCCAGGTCCACCGAGGACGACCTGCTGCTCGGGCTCGACCTCGGCGCCGACGACTACATGACCAAGCCGTACAGCCCGCGTGAGCTGATGGCCCGCGTGCGGACGCTGCTGCGCCGTACGGGCAGGTCGCCGGAGGCGGGCCGGCTGTTCCGGGCGGGCGACCTCGTCGTCGACCCGGTCAGGCACACCGTCACCGTGGCGGGCACGCCGGCCGACTGCACGCTCGCCGAGTTCCGGATCATCGAGACGCTGGCCGCCGAGCCGGAACGGGTGTTCACCAGGAAGCAGCTGCTGGAGCGCATCCACGGCTTCGACCGGTTCATCACCGAACGCACGGTCGACGTGCACGTGATGAACCTGCGCAAGAAGATCGAGCCCGACCCGCGCCGCCCGTCCCGGCTGTTGACCGTGTACGGCGTCGGCTACAAGCTGACCCAGGCATGAGATCGCTGTTCGTCAGGCTGCTCACGAGCTCGGCCGTCGTGGCGGTCTGCTCGATCACGGCGACGGCGTGGCTGGCCGCCAACAGCACCTCCGGTGCGATCCAGCGCGAGCAGGGCCAGACGCTGGCCAGCGACGCCCAGATCAACAACAGCCTGCTCGGTTACGCCTCCCGCCACCCCGACTGGTCCGGCGTCGCCGCCACCGTACGTGACCTCGCCGCCGCCAACAGCCGCCGCATCGCGCTGACCACCGAGAAGGGCGCCCTCATCGCGGACTCGGCGGCCGCCGGGACCCCGCTGCCCGCCAGGGTGTCGGCCGTCGTCGATCCGCTGGCCGTGGACGTGACCCTGGTGCCGGGGGCGGCCGAGGACCGCATCGATCCGCGCGCGGTGGGCCCCTTCCTGCTGCCCGACCGTGATCGTGTCCGGCTGGGGAAGGCCGCCGACGCCTACGCCGTCTGCATGAGACGTACCGGGCAGGCCGTACGGACGACGGTCTCCCACACCGGCAGGCCCTTCGTGACGACGACCGGCGAGGGTGTCCCGCAGGAGCCGAGCCCGGCACCGGCGGTGACGGCCCCCTGCGACGCCGTCACCTTCAACACGCCGACGCGCACCGAGAAGTCCGCGTTGAAGCAGCTCAACCTCCTGGTCGCCAGATGCCTGAAGGGCAAGAGCACGGAACGCGGCTCGGTCGGCCTCGACTTCACCTGGATCTCCAAGGAGAAGCGGCCGGTGTCGTCGGCCGCCGAACCCGGCCAGACGATCTCCTCCTGCATCGTCACCGCCCGCAAGGAACAGCTCGATCCCTACGTCGCCCCCGCCGCCTACCTGTACATCGGATCGCCCGCCGAGGCCACCGGCCCGCGCATCCCGCTGCCCTCGATCGCCGGCGCCGCCCTCCTCGTGCTCGTGCTGACCGTCGGCGTCAGCGTCATGGCGGCCCGACGCCTGGTCGGCCCGGTCAACGCGCTCACCCACGCCGCCCGGCGGATGCGCGACGGGGACAGCTCCGCCCGCGTCCAGGTCAGGACGACCGGCGAGATCAGCGAGCTCGCCACGGCGTTCAACGAGATGTCCGAGCACCTCCAGCGCATGGAGGAGCAGCGCAAGGCCATGGTCAGCGACGTCTCCCACGAGTTGCGCACCCCGCTGAGCAACCTCAGAGGCTGGCTGGAGGCGGCACAGGACGGCGTCGCCGAGCTGGACCCCGCGCTGATCGCCTCCCTGGTCGAGGAGCTCCTGCTGCTGCAGCACATCGTGGACGACCTCCAGGACCTCGCCCTCGCCGACGCGGGCAAGCTCCGCCTGCACCTCGAACCCGTGCACCTCGGCGACCTCCTCGACCAGGTGGCCACCGCCCACCGAGGCCGCGCCGAGGCCGCCGGGCTCACCCTGACCACCGGCATCACCGGCGCCCCCACCCTGACCGCCGACCCCGTACGACTCCGCCAGGCCATCGGCAACCTCGTCACCAACTCCCTGCGCTACACGCCGACCGGCGGGCACATCACGCTGGGCGCCCGCCAGGACGGCGACCACGTGGTCATCGAGGTGACCGACACGGGGATCGGCATCCGCGCCGAGCACCTTCCGCACGTCTTCGACCGGTTCTGGCGGGCGGAGAAATCCCGCAACCGCCGCACCGGCGGCAGCGGCCTCGGCCTCGCCATCGTCCGCGACCTGGCCGAGGCGCACGGCGGCATCGCCACGGCCGCCAGCACCCCGGGCGTCCGCACCACCTTCGCCTTGCGCCTTCCGGCACGGCCGTGATCGGGTGAGGGCACGTCCTGAGGGGTGACGGGGATGACGGGATCGGCGGTGGGCGTGCGGACGCAGGAGCGGATGCGGCAGCGGAACCTGAGCGAGGTGCTGCGGCGCGTCCACAACGACGGGGCGGTGTCACGGGCCGCGCTCGGCCGCCGGATGGGGCTCAACCGCAGCACCATCATGGACCTGACCGCCGAACTCGCCGCCGCCGGGCTGGTCCGCGAGGGCGTGCCCGCCGGGCGGGGCCGGGCGGGGCGGCCGTCCATCGTCGTCATGCCCGAGCAGGGGACGGTGTACGGGCTCGCGTTCGACGTCGCCGTGGACCGGCTGATCGCGGCCCGTGTCGGGCTGGGCGGCCGGGTCCTCGACCGCAGGGAGGGCGTCCGCGCCCGCGCGGGGGTCGACCTGGAGGACGTCGTCGGGGTCCTGGCCGCCTTCGGCCGCGAGCTGGTCGCCGGGGCCGGGCCGGGCTCGTTGTGCGTGGGGGTCGGCGCCTCGTACTGCGGGTTGATCAGGCGGGCCGACGGCACCGTGCGGTACGGGCCGCACCTCGGCTGGGTGGACCAGGCGTTCGGCGCGGAACTCGGCGCCGGGCTCGGCCTCGGGCTGCCCGTCGAGGTGGGCAACGAGGCGCACCTGGGTGCGATCGCCGAGCACGTGCGCGGCGCGGGACGAGACGCCGACAACCTCGTCTACCTGCACGGGGACGTCGGCGTCGGCGGCGGGATCATCGTCGGCGGCGAACTCCTGGACGGCGACACGGGCTACGGCTGCGAACTCGGGCACATGCTGGTCAACCCGTTCGACGGGCGGCCCTGCCTGTGCGGGTCGCGCGGCTGCCTGGAGGCCGAGGTGGGGGAGGAGGCGCTGCTCGACTACGCGGGACGGTCCGGCGACCTCGTCGGCCGCGACGGCATCCGGTCCGTCGTGGCCCTCGCCGGGGCCGGTGACGCCAGGGCGCGGGACGCCCTCGACCGCGTCGGCGACTGGCTCGGCGTCGGCGTCGTCAACCTCATCAACCTGTTCAACCCGGCGCTCGTGGTCTTCGGCGGGATGTTGCGCGATGTCTACCCGGGCGCCGAGTCACGCGTGCGTGCCCGGATCGACGCGCATGTGCTGCCGGTGTCGCGGGAACGGGTCCGCCTGGCCGTGACGGCCCTGGGCGACGACACCACGCTCGCCGGAGCCGCCGAACTCGCCTTCGCCGGCCTCCTGGACAACCCCCTCACCACCCTGGCCGCCCTTCGCTGAGACGGCCTGCCGGCTCCGGAAGAACCGGCCGGGCAGCGACTCCTTTCCGCGGCGAGTGGTGTCTGACCATTCGAGAGGGACCCACGAAAGGAGCCGACATGCGAGGGACCCCGTCGTCCTGGGGGACCGGCAACCCGGATCATGACCGGCGCACGGCCGGGGACCTGCTGGCGTCGGCCCGCGCCGGGGACGGGGAGGCGTTCCGCGGCCTGGTCGAGCCGTACCGTCATGAGCTCCAGGTGCACTGCTACCGCATCCTCGGCTCCGTGCACGACGCCGAGGATCTGCTGCAGGAGACACTGCTGGCGGCCTGGCGCGGGATCGGCGGCTTCGAGGAGCGTGCGTCGTTACGCACGTGGCTCTACCGGATCGCCACCAACCGTTGCCTCAACGCACTGCGTGCCGGCGCCCGCCGTCCGCACGAGCACGCGGCCTACCGAGCGGAGATCCCGATGCCCGAGCCGTCGCGTCGCCGCGAGGAACCGAGCTGGCTGGAGCCGTACCCCGACGCGCTGCTCGCCGAGATCCCCGACGACGTGCCGGGGCCGGAAGCCCGGTACGAGGCCAGGGAGTCGGTGTCGCTGGCCTTCCTCGCGGCGCTGCAACGACTGCCGCCCAGGCAGCGTGCCGTGCTGGTGCTGCGGGACGTCCTGGGATTCCGGGCCGCCGAGGTGGCGACCGTCCTCGGCGCGACCGGGAACGCCGTGACCACGGCGCTGAGACGCGCACGGGCCGCGCTGGCACGCGATCTTCCCGGTCCCGGCCGGGAGAGTGCTCCGCTGCCGGACTCACCGCGGGAACGCCGGATCGCGGCCGACTTCAGCCGCGCGTTCGAGGCCGGGGACGTCGCCGCGATCGTGGCCGTCCTGACGGACGACGCGTGGCTGACCATGCCGCCGCTGCCGCTCGAATACCAGGGCCCGGACGCGATCGGGCACTTCCTGACCACGGTCGCGCTGCGTGACGGGCGCCGGTACGTGCTGGTCCCGACGCGGGCGAACGGCCAGCCGGCCTTCGGCTGCTACCTGCGCGACCCGCGGACGCCGATCCTGCACGCACACGGGTTGCTCGTCCTGACCCTGACCGGGGAGCGCGTCTCCGCGCTGACCCGGTTCCACGACAACTCCCTCCTGCCGGGGTTCGGGCTCCCGCGCTCGCTGCGGCCCTGATCGCCCGTGCGGGAGAAGACACGCGTAGAAGGAGAACGATGAGCACCGACGAGGGAAGGATGACGTCCGGCCAGGCATGGGTGCTGGCGCTCGCGTCACTGGCGTCGTTCATGATGGCCCTGGACAGCCTGGTCGTCACGACGGCGCTGAGCACGATCCGGCGCGACCTGACGGCCTCGATCGAAGCACTTGAGTGGACCGTCAACGCCTACAACTTGACGTTCGCGGTGCTGCTGCTGACCGGGGCGGCGCTGGGTGACCGGTTCGGCCGCCGCCGGATGTTCACGGCCGGGCTGGCGGTCTTCACGGTCGCGTCGGCCGCCTGCGCGTCCTCCCCGGACATCGGCACGCTGATCGTGTCGCGGGCGTTGCAGGGCGCCGGTGCCGCGATGGTGCTGCCGCTGTCGCTCACTCTCATCAGCACGGCGTTCCCGCCGCACCAGCGGGGCCGGGCGATGGGGCTGTACCTGGGCATCACCGGGCTGGCGACGTTCACCGGCCCGTTCGTCGGCGGCGCCGTCGCCGAGGGGCTGGCCTGGCAGTGGATCTTCTGGCTGAACCTGCCGATCGGCCTGGTCGCGATCCTGCTCACGGCGCGGCGCGTCGGCGAGAGCCATGGCCCTGGCAACCGGTTCGACCTGGGCGGGGTCGTGCTCGTGACCGCGGGCGCGCTGGGCCTCGTCTGGGGTCTGGTCCGCGGGAACGCGGCGGGCTGGGGCAGTGTGGAGGTGCTGGGCGCGCTGGTGCTCGGCGTCGCTCTGGTGACCGCCTTCGTGCTCTGGGAGCGACGTGCGAAGGCGCCGATGCTCCCCATGCGGTTCTTCCGGTCGAGGGTGTTCGCCACCGCCAACCCGGCGAACTTCCTCGTGTTCGCCTCGCTGTACGGCACGATGTTCTTCCTCGCCCAGTACTTCCAGGTCGTGCGCGGTGACGGGCCGCTCATGGCCGGCCTGCGGCTGATGCCGTGGACAGGGACGTTGATGGTGTGCGCGCCGATCGCCGGCCGGTTGGTCGACAGAGTCGGCGAGCGGACGTTCGTCGCGGGCGGACTGCTGCTCCAGACCGTCGGCATGGGCTGGATCGCCCTGGTCGCCGGCCCCGGCACCGGCTATCTCGAACTGCTGCCCGCGCTGGTCATCGGGTCGGCCGGGGTCACCATGGCCATGCCGGCGGCGCAGAAGGCGGTGGTCGGCGCCGTGCGGCCGCAGGAGATCGGCCAGGCGTCCGGCGTCTTCATGATGTTGCGCATCTTCGGCGGGGTGTTCGGCGTCGCGGTCACGGTCGCGGTGTTCGGCGCCGCCGGGGGCTACGCGTCCGCCGAGGAGTTCAGTGCGGGTTTTGCGGCGGGCATGGGCGCGGTCGCCGTGTTCGCGTTCGTCGGCGTGCTGGTCGCGCTCGGCATGCCGGGCGGACGACGGACCTCCGTGACCGCGCCTCCGCAGGCGAGCGCCGCCTCGCCGCGGACCGGAACCCCGACGACGCGCTCATGACCCGGTAGGCGCACGCGCCCCCGGTTCGTTTCGCGGGCCCGGGGGCGCGTGCGTCTCACGGGGTCACGCGTAGAGGAAGTAGTAGCTGTACTTGCTCTCCCACTGGCATGAATAGTCGTCCCACCAGTTCTGGTCGATGCCCTTGGTGCCGATCCGCTCGCACTCCGCGTGCTCCTTGAAGACGCCGGCCAGTTTCTCGGCGTTCGCCGGGGCGGCGCCGATCGTCAGCGACACTCCAAGGACCATGACGGCCGAGACGAGAACAGCGCGTGCCTTTCGCATTCGTCCTCCTGCGACTGGGGAGATCATGTCGGTGGACATTATCACTCACGGCACCGGCGGGATTGTCGCGGCGGAATCGGCGGCCGCCAGGTCATGAAACTTTCATCGGCGTGAAAGACGCCGTCGGGGTGTATCCGACCGCCTGTGCATGCCATGGATGATCTGGGGCCGTCTCCGTGCCTTACGCCCCCAAAGTACGATTTATGCCGCTTTCCCGTTTTACTGGAAACGAAACTACGAAAACTTTGACCATCGTCGCGTAGGTGTCATATCGTCTCCCCGCCCATATCGATGTGAGCCGCGACACTCGAACAGGACGTTGTTCTCACAGGCGCTACAGGTCGGCGTGCTCATCACGGCCGCCCTGCCATCGAACGAGACACGGACGGCCACCCGGGGAAGCGGCGACCATCCGACCAACCGGAGTCGCACCATGCAAGCTCGAATCCGCACGGCCGCCGTCGGCTTGGCGATGACCGTGCTGGCCGCCGTCGGTGTGCCGGCGGCCTTCGCGCCGCCGGCACACGCGACGCAGACGATCACCGACATCGCCTACGCGCCCGCACAACCGGCCGGCAGCAGAGGGCATCTGCTGGATCTCCACCTGCCCGCCACCGGCATCACGCCCCGCCCCCTGATCATCTGGCACACCGGCTCGGCGTGGAGCAGCGACGACGGCAAGGCCGGCGCGGACGCCATCGCCGCGATCTTCAATCCCCTGGGCTTCGCCGTGGCCGGCGTCAGCGTCCGCTCCAGCGCCCAGGCGATCTTCCCGGCCCAGGTGCACGACATCAAGGCGGCGATCCGCTGGCTGCGCGCGAACGCCGCCACGTACCAGCTCGACCCCAACCGATTCGCGATCATGGGCGACTCCTCGGGCGGCTGGCTGACGGAGATGGCCACACTGTCCGGCGGCGTGTCGGCGCTGGAGGGCACCCTCGGCACGACCGGCGTCTCCAGCGCCGTGCAGACCGGGCTCGCCTTCTACAGCCCGACCGACTTCCTGCAGATGAACGCCCAGAACCTGCCGACCGGCGGCCTGGACCACAACTCGCCGGCCTCGCCGGAGTCCCTCCTGGTCGGCTGTCCCATCCAGACCTGCCCGGCCACGGTGGCCCAGGCCAACCCGATGACGTACGTCGACGGCAACGACCCGCCGCTGATGTTCCTGCACGGCCAGGCCGACTTCCTGGTGCCGCACGGGCAGAGCGTCCTGCTCTACAACAAGATCAAGGCCCAGTGCGGGTCCGCCACCTTCGTCTCGGTGCCCGGCGCCGACCACATGATGCCCCAGATCATGGACCCCGCCCATTACGGCACGCAGACCGTCCGCACCACCAAGAACTGCGGCGAGACCGTCGGCACCGGCACCCTGGACCCCACCTGGCCCAACTTCACGACCTTCCTGCGCGGCGGGCTCAAGATGGGCACCTCCTGCGAGGTCACCTACGCCACCGAGGTCTGGAGCGGCGCGTTCAACGGCCATCTGACCATCAGGAACACCGGCACGACCCCCATCTACGGCTGGACCGCCACGTGGGCCTGGTCGGGCAACCAGCAGATCACCTACGCCTGGGACACCGCGGTGACCCAGACCGGCACGCAGGTGACCGCCCGCGACGCCGGCACCAACTCCTACATCGGCCCGGGCTCCAGCCAGAGCCTGGGCTTCTCGGCGACCGTCACCGGGACGAACGACATTCCCGCCCAGTTCAAGCTCAACAACCTCGTCTGCACGAGAGTGCCCTGAGACGACGCGCGCCGGGACGGAACCGAATGGCGACGGCCCGGCGCGGTTCTCCCCGCCGCCGGATCCCAGAATTTTATTCGGCAATCCGGGCGGATTCCCGAATGTTATTCGGCGAATCCTCGGCGGTGAGCTGAATAGCGGCTTTCCCTTATTGCGACACGTTCCGTCGAACGTCGGTCACGGAAGGTCGCGGACCGCGATATTGCTTTATTCGGCGGGCCGCCCCTATCCTTACCCGGGACGGCCCGCCGGCTCATTTCACGTCGTTTCTCCCGACCGGCCGGGGGCCACATGACTCCTGGCCTGAAATAAATCGGATAAGCGCTTTTCCCTGTCGAAGGCCGTTGTCCGGGATTCGTCGATGAGTTAGGAGGCGTGTGCGTACACCCAACATGTTCGTCAGGAGCCTGGGCGTTTACGTGCCTGACAGCGTGAGCGTCGAGCAGGCCGTCCGCGAGGGCTGGTACCCGGCCGCGGACGCCGAGAAGTTCCGGCAGATCGGCGCGGCGGTGGCCGGCGACATGCCGGCGCCGGAGATGGCGCGGCTCGCGGTCCTGGACGCGTACGAGCGGTGGGGCGAGTCCTCCCCGCGCGATCTCGACCTGCTGCTCTACCCGTCGGTCTGGCACCAGGGCCCCAACGGCTGGCAGCCCCAGCACTACCTGCAGATGCACCTCCTCGGCGGCGGCGTGCCGGCGTTCGAGATCCGCAGCGGCTGCGTGGGGATGATCAGCTCCCTGGAGCTGGCGGCGAGCTACCTCCAGGCCACCGCGGACCGGGAGACGGCCATGGTGGTCTCCTCCGACAACCACGGCACGCCGCTGGTGGACCGCTGGCGGATGACGCCCGGGGCGCTGATCGGCGACGCCGCGGCCGCGCTCGTCCTCGGCAAGGACTACGGCATGGCCGAGCTGCTGTCGGTGAACATGACGGTGATCCCGGAGGCCGACGCGGTCAACGACGGCGCCTACCCGCTCTTCCCCCCGGACGCCACCGTCGGCAGGGGGCTGAGCTTCGGGGACCGGCACGAGGAGTTCCGCCAGCGGCTGCTCAAGGCGCAGGGCACCGGCATCCACCTGACGATCCAGAAGACGATGATGCAGCAGGTCGAGCAGACCCTGGACGAGGCCGGCATCGGCTTCGCCGACATCACCCGGGTGGCGTTCCCGCACGGCCGCCGCGAGGACCTGGACGGGCAGATGTCCTGGCTGGGCATCGACGAGGACCAGACGACCTGGGACTACGGCCGGCGCGTCGGCCACTGCGGCGCGGTCGACCAGTTCATCGCCTTCGAGCACCTGATCGCGACCGGCGGGCTCGTGCCCGGCGACCACCTGCTCATGGTCGGCTTCGGCTCCGGCACGTCGGTCGCCGCGGCGGCGTTCCGCGTCCTGTCCACCGCTCCCGTCACGAGAGGGGCACAGGCGTGAGCGACGACATCACGCGGCGGCTGGTCGACTTCATCCAGGACAACCTCGTCCTGGACGGCGACGACGTCAAGGTCGACGAGACCACCCCGCTCCTCGTGTCGGGCCTCCTGGACTCCCTGCGCACGGCGCGGCTGGTGAACTTCCTCCGCAAGGACGTCGGCGTCCGGATCACCGCCGCCATGCTCGACCCCGAGAACTTCAGGGACGTCGCGACCATCGTGACGATGGTCAGACAACTCCAATCCGCATAGCCGGGACGAGGACAGAAGTCATGCGGTACGCGGACACCTACATCAGCGGCGTCGGAACCTACCTGCCCCGGACCGTCGTCAGCGTCGGGAAGGCCGTCGCCAAGGGCTGGTACCCGGCGGAGGAAGCGGAGCTGCACAACCTGGCCGGGACGGTGGTCGCCGGCGACGTGCCGGCCCCGGAGATGGCCCTGCACGCGGCGCGCAGCGCGATCAAGCGCAGCGGCCGGGCGCCGGACGACCTCGATCTGCTCCTGTACGCCTCGA
Organism: Nonomuraea sp. NPDC005730; assembly: GCF_040630865.1. Lineage (NCBI taxonomy): Bacteria > Bacillati > Actinomycetota > Actinomycetes > Streptosporangiales > Streptosporangiaceae > Nonomuraea > Nonomuraea sp. NPDC005730. The sequence continues at coordinate 81,677 of NZ_JBEXYK010000027.1, read as the reverse complement.
CCTGGCACCAGGGCCCGGACGGCTGGCCTCCGCACTCCTACCTGCAACGTCATCTCGTCGGCGGGGACGTCCTGGCCACCGAGATCCGGCAGGGCTGCAACGGGATGTTCATCGCCCTGGAACTGGCGGCCGGTCACCTGGCCGCCGCTCCCGCCAGGCAGGCCGCCCTGCTGGTCGCCGCCGACAACTACGGCACCCCGCTGATGGACCGGTGGCGGATGGGCCCCGGCTACATCGGCGGGGACGCCGCCGCCGCGCTCGTCCTCACCAAGGACCACGGATTCGCCCGCCTGGCGTCGGTCTGCACGACGACGGTGGCCGAGGCCGAGGAACTGCACCGGGGCAGCGAACCGCTGTTCCCGCCGGGCGTCACGGTCGGGCGCCGGATGAGCTTCGCGGCCCGCAACGAGCAGTTCCGGCAGCAGGTCATGCCCAAGGGCGAGACCACCGCGGCGTTGTTCAACATCCAGCGGGCGCTGGTGGAGATCGTCGAGCGCGTGCTGGACGAGAGCGGGATCGAGGCCCGCGACCTCACCCGGGTGGCGTTCATGAACTACTCCGAGGAGATCGTCGAACAGCGGTGCATGGCCGTGGTCGACCTGCCCATGTCCCGCTCCACCTGGGACTACGGCCGCACCATCGGCCACTGCGGGGCCGGCGACCAGGTTCTCTCCCTCGACCACCTGCTCGCGACCGGGCAGCTGGGCCCCGGCGACCACCTGCTCATGCTCGGCACCGGGCCCGGGGTGACCGTCTCCGGCGCCGTGCTCGAAATCCTCGAAACTCCTCATTGGGCCTGACATCGAAGGGAAACGAACGCAGATGGTCGACACTCCGCGCGGAGCCCGGGTGGAACCAGTCGCGGTGGTCGGGATCGGATGCCGTCTTCCCGGCGACGTCCACTCACCGGACGAGTTCTGGGACCTGCTGTGCGCCGGCCGCAACACGACCGGGCCGCTGCCCGCCGAACGCTGGCGCCGGTACGAGACCCGGAGCCCCGAAGACGCCGCCGCGCTGCGCGACGCCGTACGGCACGGCAGTTTCCTGAGCGACATCGAAGGCTTCGACGCGGAGTTCTTCGGCCTGTCGCCCCGCGAGGCCGAGCTGATGGACCCGCAGCAGCGGATCCTGATGGAGACCGCGTGGGAGGCCCTGGAGCACGCCGGCCTGCCGCCGCACGAGCTGGCCGGGACCGACGCCGGGGTGTTCGTCGGCGTCTGCACGGCCGACTACGGCGGCCGGCTGCTGGAGGACCTGCCCCGGATCGAGGCCTGGACCGGGATCGGCGCCGCGACCTGCGCCGTGGCCAACCGCATCTCCTACTCCCTCGACCTGCGCGGCCCCAGCATGGCGATCGACACCGCCTGCTCGGCGTCGCTGGTCGCGCTGCACCTGGCCGCGCAGAGCCTGCGGCTCGGCGAGAGCGACGTCGCCCTCGCCGGCGGCGTCAACCTGCTGGTCACCCCCGGCCAGACCCTCACGCTCGGCACCGCCGGAGCCCTGGCGCCCGACGGCCGGTCGAAGTCGTTCGACGCGGCGGCCGACGGGTACGGCCGCGGCGAGGGATGCGGCGTGGTCGTGCTCAAGCGCCTGTCCGACGCGCAGCGCGACGGCGACCGCGTGCTCGCGCTGGTCATCGGCAGCGCCGTGAACCAGGACGGGCACACCAACGGCATCATGGCGCCGTGCGGCGAGGCCCAGGAACACGTGATGGCGCGGGCCTGCAGGCAGGCGGGCGTCGCGCCGTCCACCGTCGACTACGTCGAGGCGCACGGCACCGGGACCCGGCTGGGCGACCCGCTGGAGGCGGGCGCGCTGTCCTCGGTGTACGGCGCGGGGCGGCCCTCCGGAGACCCGTGCCTGATCGGCTCGGTCAAGTCCAACATCGGCCACCTCGAAGGCGCCGCCGGCATCGCCGGCGTCATCAAGGCGGTGCTCGCCCTCGACCGCGGGGAGATCCCGCCGAGCGTGCTGTCCGCCCTCAACCCGGCCGTCCCGTGGGAGTCCTCGGGCCTGCGGGTGGTGACGCGGCCGTCGGCCTGGCCGGAGCGCGACCACCCGCGCCGGGCGGGGGTCTCCAGCTTCGGGTACGGGGGCACGGTCGCGCACATCGTGCTCGAACAGGCCCCTCCGGCCCGGCACGCGCCCGCGGAAGAGGAGAGGCCCCCTCGGGCGGAGCGGCTGTTCCCGCTGTCGGCCGCGTCGGAGCAGGCCCTTCGGCAGTACGCGGGCCGGCTCGCCGATCACCTCGGGACGGGCGTCGACCCGGCGTCGGCGGGGCACACGCTGGCGCTGCGGCGCACCCATCTGGCCCGTCGCGCCGTCGTGATCGGGACGGACTGCGACGAGCTGGCGGCCCACCTGCGCAGGCTCGCCGAGGACGTGTCGGCCGAGGCGGTCCTCACCGGCGACGTGCTGCCCGAGCTCGGCCCCGGGCCGGTCTGGGTCTTCTCGGGGCAGGGCTGCCAGTGGCGCGGGATGGGACGGGAGCTGCTCGCCGTGCCGGACTTCGCGTCCCTGGTCGACGAGGTGGAGCCGATCTTCGCCGCGGAGATCGGCTTCTCGCCGCGGCAGGTCCTGGCCGACGGCGAGCTCGACACGATCGACCGCGTGCAGACCATGATCTTCGTGATGCAGCTGGGCCTCGCCCGGCTCTGGAACGCGTACGGGGTCGCTCCGCGGGCCGTCATCGGCCACTCCGTCGGCGAGATCGCGGCGGCGGTGACGGCCGGCGCGATGACCGTCGCCGACGGCGCCCGCCTGATCTGCCGCCGCTCGCGGCTGCTGCGGCAGGCCGAGGGCAAGGGGGCCATGGTGATGGTCGGCCTGTCCTTCGAGGAGGCGGCGGAGCGGCTGTCCGGCCGGACCGACCTGGTGGCCGCGATCTCGTCGTCGCCGGTCTCCACCGTGCTGTCCGGCGACGTCGCCGCGGTCGAGGCGGTGGTCGAGGACTGGCCGGCCGAGGGCATCGTGGTGCGGCGGGTGGCCTCGGACGTCGCCTTCCACAGCCCGCACATGGAAGCGCCGGCCGTCGAGCTGGCCGCCGCCACCGCCGACCTGTCGTTCGGCGCGCCCCGCATCCCCATGTACTCGACCGCGCTGGCCGACCCCCGGGCGACGCCCGTGCTGGACAGCGCGTACTGGGCGGCGAACCTCCGGGACCCCGTCCGGCTGACCGCGGCGACGACGGCCGCGGCCGAGGACGGCCACCGCGTGTTCCTGGAGATCTCCCCCCACCCGGTGGTCGCGCACTCCGTCACCGAGACGCTGTCGGAGAACGGGTTCGAGGACGTGTTCGTCGGCACCTCGCTGCGCCGGAACCAGCCGGAGCTGCCGGCCTTCCTCGCCGCGGTGGGCGCGGCGCACTGTCACGGCGTCGAGGTGGACTGGAACCGGCTGCAGCCGTACGGCGGCCTCACCGAGCTGCCGCCGTACGCCTGGCAGCACCGCCGCCACTGGCGCGAGGACTCCGGCGACGACGACAACCGCGGGCACGACGTGCGCTCCCACACCCTGCTCGGAGCCGGGACCAGCCTGGCGGGCAGCCGGACCCGCGTGTGGCGGACCAGCCTGGAGGACGCCAACCGGCCCTACCCGGGCAGCCACACCCTCAACGGGATCGAGATCGTGCCCGCCGCCGTGCTGGTCAACACGTTCCTGCACGCGGCCGAGGACGAGGACACCACGCTCACCGGCGTGGAGATGACGCATCCGCTGATGACCGCGGAACGCCGGCAGGTCCAGGTCGTGCACGAACCTCCGACGGTCCGGCTCGCGGCCCGTACGCCGGCCGGCCCCGGCGAGCCGGAACCGGCCTGGCTGGTGCACGTCACCGCGGACGTGGCCGCTCCCGGCCAGGTCAAGCCCGACGTGCTGCCGGACGCCGGCGCTCTGACCGCGATCGACCCCGGGTTCGTGCACCGGCGGCTGGCCGCCGTGGGCGTGCCCTCGACGGGCTTCGACTGGACGATCGAGACGCTGCTGGGCGGCGACGGCGCGCTGCGCGCCACCGTCCGCACCGGGGACGTCGAGAGCTGGGCCCCGGCGCTGGACGCGGCGATGTCCGTGGCGCCCTGCGTGTTCCCCGGCGATCCGGTGCTGCGCATGGTCGTGCACATCGACGAGGTCGTGCTGACCGGCGCCCCACCCGCGACGGTGGTCATCGACGCGGCCGTGGACCGGGCCGCCGCCGACACCGTGCGGGCGCTCCTGGCCGACCTGGACGGCCGGGTGGTGGGACACCTCACGGGGCTGCGCTACCCGGTGATCGACGCGCCCGTCCCGGCCGAGGAGGAGCTGCGCGGGCCCGCGGGGTCGTTCGCCGGCCTGACGGCGGAGGACCTGCGCGACCGCGTCCTGCCCGAGGTGCGGGCGGAGATCGCGGCCGTGATGCGGCTGGCCCCCGAGGACCTGGCGGTCCGCCGTCCCCTGGTCGAGCAGGGGCTGGACTCGGTGATGACGGTCATGGTCCGGCGGCGTCTGGACAAGCGCTTCGGCTGCCGTCTTCCCGCGACCCTGCTGTGGCAGCAGCCCACCATCTCCGCGATCGCGGACCGGCTGGTGGAGCTGCTCGCGGCGGTCAGGCCGGACGCGGCGGCGGAGGCCGTACCGGAGGGCATGCCCGCGATCGGAGGGTGAGAGCGCCGCGGGCGGCCCGGAGAAGGATCTCCCCGGGCCGCCCGCGGCGTTCCGTCAGGAGCCCGCCGGTCGGCCGAGCCGGCGGAGCTGGTGGTCGAGGACCGCGGTCGCCTCCGCGATGTCCAGGTCCCCGACCAGCACCCCGTCGGCCAGCCCGCGCGCGAGCCCGAGCAGCACGTGCGCCTCGGCGCCCGCCTCGACGCCGGGGTCCGCGGCGGTGGCGGCCACGAGCGCGGCGATCTCGCGGTGCACCGCGTCGCCGCCCGCGCGGTACAGCTCGCGTACGTCGGGATCGGCGACGGCCCTGGCCAGGAACGCGTGTCCGGCGAGCAGCAGCACGGGAGCGCGCGAGCCCAGCTCGACGACGGCGAGCAGCGTGCGCCGCAGCGTGTCGGCCGGCCCGGCGGCCTCCCGCAGCGCCGCGCGGACATGGCCTTCGATCTCCTGCCTGAGCAGCTGCGCGCTCGCGCGCAGCAGGTCGGCCTTCGCCCCGAAATAGTGCTGCACCAGCCCCTTGGAGACGCCGGCCTCCTGGGCGACCCCTCCGATGCTCACACCGGCCAGGCCGTCACGAGCGCACAGCCTGAGCGCGGCATGGGCGATCTCGGCCCGCCGCGCCGCGTGGTCCACCTGTTTCGGCACGGCCCCCCTTTCGTTGCGATACGAGTGTATCGTGACGTTGTTGCGATACGATCGTATCGCGAACGGCGAACGAAGGATCCCGCACGTGAACGACCTTGTCGAACCCAACATCGGAGCCGCGTTCCGCGCGCGGCGGCTCGGCCACTTCCGCGACGCGCCCGCCTTCGCGCGCTACCGCGGCGCCTACGACGACGCCATGGCCCGCCTGCCCGAACCCGGCCAGACCCACGACGTGGTGACCGGCTTCGGATCCGTCCGGGTCTACCGATTCGGCGACGGCGACGGCGTGCCGCTGCTCGTGCTGCCGGGGCGCACCTCGGCCACCCCGATGTGGGAGGCGAACCTGGCCGGTCTCGTCGCCCGGCGGCCGGTCTACACCGTCGACCTGCTCGGCGAGCCCGGCCTGTCGGTGCAGACCCGGGCGTTCACCGGCGCGGACGACCAAGTGGCCTGGCTGGCCGAACTGCTGGACCGGCTCGGCCTCGACCGGGTGCACCTCCTCGGGGTGTCCATCGGCGGGTGGAGCGCCTTCCATCTGGCCCTGCGGGTGCCGGAGCGGATCGCCTCGGTGAGCGTGCTCGATCCCGCCAACCTCTTCGGCCGGATCACCTGGAAGGTCGTCGTCTTCTCGCTGGGCTCGGTGGTGCCGTTCTTCCCCGAGTCGTGGCGCCGGAAGCTGCTGAGCTGGATCTCCGGCGGGGCCGACGCCTCCGACGACGAACCCGTCGCCAACCTGATCTCGGCCGGGATGCGGGACTTCACCGCCTTCCTGCCGCCGCCCACGTACCCCACGGACGACCAGGTGGCCGGGCTCGGCGTGCCGGTGCTCGCCCTGATCGCCGGGCGCAGCATCATCCACAACCCGCGCAAGGCCGCCCTGCGCGCCCGCCGGCTGCTCGCCCGGGGCGTCGTCGAGTTGTGGCCGGACGCCTCCCACGCCCTCAACGGCGAGTTCCCCGGCCGCGTCAACGCCCGGGTGCTCGCCTTCGTCGACGAGGTCGACCGCGCCGGCGACACGTCCTGACGCCGCGACCCGGCCCGCCGGGCGCCTCAGCCGGACTGCTCGCGTATCTCCCTGGTGGCCGAGCGGTAGGCGCGGGCGACGCCGGCGAGGATGCCCAGCATCAACGGCACCTGCTCCTGCGTGTACTGCCCGCGGATCCGCCCCAGGTGCCGCTCGGAGGTGACGCGGGTGGCGTGGTACTCGGCCATGCCACCTTCCAGCAGTTCCACCGTGACCATGCGCCGGTCGCGCTCGCCGCGTACCCGCCGCACGTAGCCGGCCTTCTCCAGGCGGTCGATGAGCCGGGTCGCGGACGCGGACGGAAGCCCCAGTTCCTCGGAGATCGCCCCCACGGGGAGGGGGCCGCGCATCTCCAGCAGGATGAGCGCGGCCACGTCCACATGGTGCACCCCGAGCCGATCGGCGATCGCCTCGATGTGCAGCATGACCGCGATCAGGAACTCGCGGTAGACGTCCTCTTCTGGGTGGTTGTCGGTCACTCGCCCCAATGTACTTCACAGCGATGTATCTTTGAATCGAAGTAACTTCGTTTTGGAGATAAAATGGACGTTGTTGTCATCGGCGCCGGAGTGGGCGGTCTGGCCGTCGCGCGCAGCCTGCTCGCCGCCGGGCACCAGGTGCGGATCTACGAACAGGCCCCCGCCATGCGGACGGGCGGCGCCGGGCTGAGCATCTTCAGCAACGGCGCCGCGGTGCTGCACGACCTCGGTGTCAGCCTCGACGGCGTCGGCGGCCGGTTCGACCGGATCGACGCGCTGACGGCGGACGGCCGGCTGCGGCTCACCTCCGACATGGCCCACGCGGCCACGCTCTACGGTTTCCCGAACAAGTCGATCTCCCGCCGCATCCTGCTGGAACGGCTGGCCGACGGGCTGCCTGACGACCTGATCCGCTACGGCACGGCCTGCCGGACCGTGACCCAGGACGGCGACCGGGTGACGGTGACCTTCGACGACGGCTCGACGGCCACCGGTGACCTGCTGATCGGCGCCGACGGCCACCACTCGGTCGTCCGGCGCGAGTTGTGGGGCGACGTCCCCATCCGGACGGCCACGTTCGGCACCTGGCAGGCACTGAGCCGGATCGACATCGACCTCGCCCGCACCCATCTGCACCTCATGATCACCGGGAAGGAGGGGGCGTGCGGGATCATCCCCGCCGGTGACGGCAAGCTCCAGTGGTGGTTCGACGTGCGCTGGGCCCCCGGCGAGCCGCGCCCGGCCGCGCCCCTCGCCGAGCTCCGGCGCCGCTTCGGCCACTGGGCGTCGCCCGTCCCCGAGCTGCTCGCCCAGGCGTCGGAGGCCGACCTCGACTTCTTCGGCCACCACTGGCAGAAGGTGCGCCGGGAGTGGGGCAAGGGCCGCGTCACCCTGATCGGCGACGCCGCCCACCTCATGCCGCCCACCCTCGGACAGGGCGCCAACCAGACCCTGGAGGACGTGTGGGTGCTCGGCCGCGAGCTGGCCAAGGGCGGTGACCCGGCGCAACGGCTGCGCGCCTACGAGCGGGCCCGCTACCCGCACGTTAACCTGGTGTCCAGGCTGGCCAGGCGCAGCCCCGCCAACTGGCGCATCCCCCCGTTCGTCGGCCGGATGGTCTCCGAGACGTCCCAGAGCGGGTTGCTCGCCCGCTTCAGCAACCGGCTCACCGCCGCCCTGTCCCACTGAGAGCGGGCGCGCCGGGTCGTGGGTTCCGGCGCCGGTGGTGGGCGTAGGTGACGGCGGCGAGCCCGGCCCCCCAGCCGCCTGCCCGGCTGGAGAAGTCCGGCGGAATCGGCTCGCCGCGCAGGGTCACCCAGGCGAGCTCGGGCTCGTCGGCCTGACCGAGGAGTGATCCCTCTCGGGAGGGAGGTGAGGTCCCGCATCCCACTCAAGAGCGAGACGGGACTTCGCCCGTCCCGGCGATGTCCGTAAGGCCGCGGAAAACCAGGATTGGGGAGGTCATCACCGCTAAGGAGCCAACGAGATGAACCCCCGTATCGCCTTCGTCGCCGCCCCCGTCCTCACCTTCACCTACGGCGTCATCCGCATCCTGGACGGCCTGGACGGCAGCCGCGGTCCCGGCCTCGCCTGGACGGCCGGGCACCTGGCCTTCATCGGCGCCCTGGCGTTCTTCGCCGTGACCTTCCACGAGATGCGCAGGCTGGCCGGTCGTGGCCGCCTGGCGACCGGGCTGGCCGTCGCCGGATATGTCGGCATCACTACGTTGATCGCCCAGTTCGCCATCGACATCGTCGTGGGGTTCCGCTCGGCCGACCACGCCGCGATGGGCGTGCTCTTCGACCAGGTCCAGTCGGTTCCCGGCGTGCAGCAGGCGGTCTACGACTTCGGGCCGATGTTGTTCTTCGTCGCCCAGATCGGCCTGGTTCTCCAGCTCGCGATCCAGCGCCGCGTCAAGGCGTGGACGCCCGTCCTGGTGGTCGCCGACGTCATGGTGCCGTTCGTGGAGAAGGACCTCATGCCGCTGGGCGCCGCCTGCCTGCTGGTCTCCTTCCTGGCGATGGCCCGGGTGTCGCGCGCGTCCCGTGCGGCCGACGGCCGGCACCGCGTGGCCGAGCCCGCCGTACCGGCCGCCGTGTGACGCCTGGGGTCGCGCCCGCCGGGCATATAGTTCAAGATCTGAAACAGTGTGGGCAGCGGGGGAGCCGTGGCGGAGCTGGAGATCGATTGGCCGGACCCCGAGGGCCAGGAGATCGTGGAACGCCTGTTCGCCGCGGACGCCGCCCTGCGGGCACACTTCGACGAGACGGCCGCCGCGGTCGGTCTCACCGTGCCACAGGCCCACACCCTGCTTCAGCTCGGACAACCGCTGCGCATGGGCCAGATGGCCGGCCAGCTGCACTGCGAGCCCTCCCACGTGACCGGAATCACGGTGGGCGAGGTCACGTCGCGTTCGGCGTAGCCGATCTCAGCCCGGGGGTAGTCGTCGCCGTTCTCCGGCCACAGCAGCGGCACCGCGTGGTATGTGCCGCCGCTGAGAAGGCGCGGTCGCGATCTAGGCGGGTGGCCCGGGGCATTGGTCCGGGGTCCCGCCGGCGGCGACCCGGTGCACCTTGACACTGGCCAACACGGTTCCGGACTTCACCAGGGCCTGAACCTCGCCGACCGTGAGTTGCGTGTCGTGGAAGCGTACGGCGCGCTCCAGCTTCACCGCGATCAACTCGATGCGGAAAACCTGTCCCACGCCGCCCTCGTTTTCCCCGCCGAAATACTGGGCGCCTTTCCAGGTGGCCAGCGCACTGGGATTCCGGTAACCGAAGACGACCTCGACGTATTTGGTGGGGTCGCCGTTGACGACATTCTGCTTCGCCAGGATCAAGGTGGTGCCGGGCGGCAGCGAGGCGGTGCCCGAGAAGTAGGAGCAATATTTCACGCCCGCACCGTCGGCCGGCGAAGTGATGGCTCCGGTGGCTTTCACCGCGTCGCCGGTGGTGCGGCTCGGCGTGGGGCGCGTCGGCGCCGTACCGGTGCCGCCGGTGAGGGAGGGCGGGGCGGTCTGACCGGGGCTGCCGGTCCCGGGGGTACGCGTCAGCAGCCCCGGCAGGAACGCCCCGCCCGCGGCGACGACCAGGCTCGCCGCGGCCACCACGAAGGGTGGCCATCGCCGGCGTGGCCGCGTCGGGGAAGTCGGGTGGCTGACCGGCTCGCCGTCGACCGGTGCACCGCCGTCCGGCTCGCCGGAGTCGCCGGCCGCCGGCTCGGCACCGGTGAGAACGGCCGCCTCCAGCAGGCCGCGGCTCCAGCTTCGCAGGTCGGCCGGGCGGCGGGACGCGTCGCCGTCCAGAGCGGTCAGGATGTGCGACGTGAGGCGTCCGGGATCGGTCACGCCGGCCCCCTCGGCCACGGCCTCCAGCTCCCGCTCGATGTGCGCCAAGGCGCCGGCGGCGTCAGCGACCGGCGGGTCCTGGCCCGTGAGGCAGAAACAGGCGAGTGCGCCGAGCGAGTAGACGTCCGCCGCCACGGCCCGGGGCAGCCGCGGTGCGGCCAGGACCTCGGGCGCGGTGTAGGCGGGCGTGTGCCATCCGGCGAGGTCGTGCCCGTCGTCGATGAGCCGCAGGGTGCTCACGTCGATGAGCACCAGGCCGCGTTCCGGGTGCACGATGCAGTTGGTGGGCTTCACGTCCCGGTGCAGGCTCGGGTTCCCGCCGGAGCGCGTCACGGAGGCGAGGCCGGCAAGTGCCTCGCCGGCCTCGGCCACGTACTCCAGGCGCCGGCGGATCGTGTCGCCGCTCGCCGGGACGCCGGCCAGCAGCGCGTGCAGCGTCGGGCCCTCGACCCACTCCATGACCAGGTACGCCATCGACTCGGCCGAGGGGGCGTCCCCCCCTCGCGCGCTTCCGGCGGGGTGGGGAGCGGTGCCCAGGAACACCTCGTCGAGCCGGACCACATGGTCCAGCTTCAGGTGTCGCAGCAGTACGGCATGGTCGCGCCAGCGCTGCAGATCACGCGCTGAGGGCCAACCGGGCTCGGCGTCGCGTGGTGGGCTGAGCAGCTTGATCGCCAGCGGGAGTGGTGAGGTCAGCTCACCCTGATAGCGGGCCTTCCAGGTGATCCCCTCACCACCCGGAATTCCGTCGCCCAGCAACTCGTGCCGGTCGGGTGCTTCCGGCGGGCCGACGAACAACCCGTTGGGCTCGTCGGCCGGAACGCCGATGCTGCTCGGCGCGCCGCCTCGGATGCCGCCAAGGGGCGGGGGCCGCGGCGGATCCGGCGCGCCGCGGGTGACCGGCTCGTCGTCCGGCCGGGCGTGGTCAGGATCCATCGTTCTGGCCGGCCTCGGGTTCGGGCGGCAGGGCGTGCAGATCCTCCACCCTGACGACACCGGTGCGCACGGCCCAACGTGCCAGCGCCCACCGGAAGTCGTCGTGCGGGATCTCCTTGTCGTCCGTGGTCAGGCCCGGGATGCCGTGCCCGGACAGGCTCTCCCGCAGCGACTTGACGACATTGCGGATGTACTGGGGCTGTCGGCCCAGCCGCCTTCCCATCTGCGCGTACGTCGCCGGGACCGCCTGTGGTCCGGCCCTGGCCAGCAACGGCTCGCACAGTGCGGCGAGCACGAGCCGCTGCCCCCTGGTCAGCGCCATCGGCGAGGTGACGGTCCTGGGCGCGCGGCTCACCGCCGCGTCCCCGCGCCGGTCCGCGCCCGGCGTCAGCGAACGGGCGTCCACCCGCACAGTCACCGTCGAGCCGGTACGGCCGGTGAAGACGACGCTGAAGGTCGGGAACGGGAGTGACGTGACCGCCGCCCCCGGCTCGACCAGCCGGTCCTCACCGACCGGTGGCCGGACGACGAGCGGTTTGTGGTGTGAGTCATTGCGTATCAGGACGCAGTCGTTGAGGACGATCAGCGAACCCGCTCGCCGCGACAGGTGATCATCGTCCGGGAGACGCACATTGCATGCCCGGCTCCGGCCCAACGTCAGCAACTGTCCGCGAGATATTCGCCATTGTTCGCCGTTGAACGTCACGAGTACGGGCTCGGCCGGCGCCGGTGACTCGCCGGTCTGCGCATTCTCCATGTTGCAGGGCCGCCTTTCGGCGATTGATCGCCAATCCTGTCGACCACCGGCCATCCAGAGAATAGCGCCCGGTATACGCCGCCGAGTTGCGGAACAACGAAAAAACTTCCACGCGGAAGCCGGCCGGGATTCGGCTGGGCTGCGCGATAAATTCCGGTCGGCATCACGTGGCAGGCCTCCCTGCCGGACGGGTGCGGGGCCGCACCCGCGGCCAACAGTCCGCCCGGCGATGCCACGAACGTGATCCGGTCCGCCGCATGGAGCCCCTGGCCACGCTGCCAGGGGCTCTTGACCAGCCCCGGGCAGGATGCTCACCGTCCGGGCGTGGCGGCGGGGAGGGTGAGGATCATGGTGAGACCGCCTCCGGGGGTCTCGTCGGGCACGAGTGTGCCGCCCATGGCCTCGGCGAGTCCGCGGGACAGGGCGAGCCCCAGCCCGACGCCGGAGTGGTTGTCGCGGTCGCCGAGCCGCTGGAACGGCTGGAAGACGCGGTCGTGCGCCTCCGGCGGGATGCCGGGGCCACGATCCATCACCCGGATCTCGACGTGGTCGCCGTGCCCGCTCGCGGTGATCAGCACGGTCCGGCCGGGCGGGCTGAAGCGCACGGCGTTGGACATGAGGTTGACCAGGACGCGTTCCAGCAGCGCGGGATCGGCCAGCACGTCGGGCAGCTCGACGGAGACGTCGCCTTCGACGCGGTCCCGCAGCGGGCCGAGGTCGTCGATGGCGCGCGGCACGATCTCCTCGATCGCCAGCGGCTGCGCGCTCACCCCGAGCACGCCCGCCTGCAGGCGGCTCATGTCCAGCAGGTTCGCCACCAGCCGGTCCAGCTTGTCCAGCGACTCCTTGGCGGTGGCGAGCAGCTCGGACCGGTCCCGCTGCGACCAGGTGACCTCGGTGCTGCCCAGGCTCTCGACGGCGGCCTTGGCGGAGGCGAGCGGCGTGCGCAGGTCGTGGCTGACGGCGGCCAGCAGCGCGGTGCGCATGCGGTCGGCCTCGGCGAGCGGGCGGGCGCGTTCGGCCTCCTGCTGCAGGCGTTCCTGGCGCAGCGCGACGGCGGTCTCGGCGGCGAACGCCTCCAGCACCGTGCGGTCGGCGGCCTCCAGCGGCTCGCCCCTGGCGGCCAGGACCAGTTCCTCGTCGATGACGACGTCGGTGTCGGACCGTCCTGGGCAGGTGGCGGGTGCGCCGCCGGAGGTGGCCACGATCCGCCAGGCGTCCGGGTCGGACTGCTGGTCGGGCACGCGCGCGGCCTCGGGCCGCCGTTCCAGCAGGGTGACGGAGGTCAGGCCGAAGGTCTCGCGCATACGTTCCAGCAGCGAGGACACCGCGGCCTCGCCGCGCAGCACGTGGCCGGCCATGGTGGACAGCAGCTCGGCGTCGGCGCCGGCCCGCGCGGCCTCTCTCGTCCGGCGGGCGGCGATGTCCACGATCGTGCTCACCGCCGCCGCCACCAGCACGAACACGACCAGCGCGAACAGGTTCTCCGGGGCGGCGATGGTGAACTCGCCGACCGGTGCGGTGAAGAACCAGTTGAGCAGCAGCGAACCGCCGACGGCCGCGGTGATGGCCGGCCACATGCCGCCCACCAGGGCCACCCCGACGGTCAGGCACAGGAAGAACAGGATCTCGCTGGGCAGCGACAACATGTCGCGGAACGGCGCCAGCGCGGCCGTCAGCAGCGGCATCCCGGCCACCGCCAGCGCCCAGCCGCTCGCCCGCCGGGTGCGGGTGAGCGCGGCCCGCGTGCGGGCGGGCCGGCGGCGTCCCTGCTCGGCCTCCTCGTGCGTGATCATGTGGACGTCGATCGAGCCGGACCGGGCGGTGGTCTCCACGCCGACGCCCCGGGAGAGGACCTGCGCGAACCGCCCCCTGCGCGAGGCGCCGAGGACGAGCTGGGTGGCGTTGACGCCGCGCGCGAAGTCGAGCAGCGCCCGCGGGACGTCGTCGCCGACGACCTGGTGGTAGGTGCCGCCCATGTCCTCCACCAGCGTGCGCTGGCGGGCCAGGCTGGCCGGGTCGGCGCCGGCCAGCCCGTCGGCGCTGGTGACGTGCACCGCCAGCAGGTCGGCGCCCTTGGTGCGGGCGGCGATGCGGGCGGCCCGCCGGACCAGTGTGTCGCCCTCCGGTCCGCCGGTCAGGGCGACCACCACCCGCTCGCGGGTCTCCCAGGTGGTGGCGATGCCGTGGTCGGCGCGGTAGCGGTCGAGCTGGTCGTCCACCTTGCCGGCCACCCACAGCAGCGCGAGTTCGCGCAGTGCGGTGAGGTTGCCGACGCGGAAGTAGTTGGACATGGCGGCGCTGACCTTCTCCGGCGCGTACACGTTGCCGTGTGCCATGCGGCGGCGCAGCGCCTCCGGTGACATGTCCACCAGCTCGATCTGGTCGGCGCGGCGCACGACCTCGTCGGGCACGGTCTCGCGCTGCGGCACGCCGGTGATCTCCTGGACGACGTCGTTGACCGACTCCAGGTGCTGGACGTTCACCGTGGAGACGACGTCGATGCCGGCGTCCAGGATCTCGTCGACGTCCTGCCAGCGCTTGACGTTCTTCGAGCCGGGCACGTTGGTGTGGGCCAGCTCGTCGATCAGCGCCACCTTCGGCCGGCGCGCGATGACGGCGTCCACGTCGAGCTCGGTGAAGGTGGCCCCGCGGTGGACGACGGTCCTGCGCGGGATGATCTCCAGGCCCTCCAGGAGGGCGGCGGTGCGGGGACGGCCGTGGGTCTCGACCAGGCCCACGACCACGTCCCGGCCGCGTTCCCGCGCGCGGCGGCCCTCGCCGAGCATCGCGTACGTCTTGCCGACCCCGGGCGCCGCCCCGAGGTAGACCCGAAGGCGGCCCCTGCTCATGAGCGGTCGAGCGCCAGGTTGAGTTCGAGCACGTTGACGGCCGGTTCGCCCATGAAGCCGACGGCGCGGCCGGTGGTGTGCTCCTTGATGAGCTGCTCGACCCTGGCCTGGCCGAGGCCGCGTTCCCTGGCCACCCGCGGCGCCTGGAGCTCGGCGTAGGCCACGGAGATGTGCGGGTCGAGCCCGGAGCCACTGGCAGTGACCGCGTCGGCCGGGACCTTCGCCTCGGCCTCCCCCCGGACCGGGACCGTGCGCCCGGCCGCGTAGTTCTCACCCGGCTCGGCACACTCCACCCGCCTGCCCTGATAGGTCGCGACGAACGGAGTGGCCGGGCACGCCTGGTTGACGCTGACGGCCCGGTCGGGGAAGACCTTGAGCACCGCGCCGACCCCGTCCGGGGTGCAGTACGGGCGGGCGCCGCTGACGCCCTCCAACTCGCCGGCCGCCTTGGAGCGGGCGCAGACCTGGGTGAGCAGCGACTGCCGGCCCTCCTCACCCGCGCCCGGCAGCGTGTCCACGACGTCCTCGGGCCCCAGGTTGCTCGCGCCGGACGAGGTCGGGTCGTAGCCGTCGCCCGCCGCCGACGGACGGGACTGGAAGTACGTCCTGATCGGCTCGCCGTCGGCGTCGGTGAAGGACTGGCCGATGAGCGCGCTTCCCACGGCCCTGCCGTCCTTCTCCACGATCGAGCCGTTGGCGTGCCCGTTGAACAGGGCCTGGGCGACCCCGGTGGTGACCAGCGGGTAGATGATGCCGAGCAGCGCGGTCAGGACGGCGACGGCGCGCAGGGCGGCGAGGTGCCGGCGGAGCCGGCTTGGCAGGCGTTCCATTTATGACATCCCCGGAAGGAACTGGATCAGCAGGTCGATGATCTTGATGCCGATGAAGGGGGCGACGATGCCGCCCAGGCCGTAGACGTACAGGTTGCGCGAGAGCAGCTTGGACGCGCTGGACGGCC
The DNA here is from genome assembly GCF_040630865.1 of Nonomuraea sp. NPDC005730. Classification (NCBI taxonomy): domain Bacteria; kingdom Bacillati; phylum Actinomycetota; class Actinomycetes; order Streptosporangiales; family Streptosporangiaceae; genus Nonomuraea; species Nonomuraea sp. NPDC005730. Next base: position 66,045 of record NZ_JBEXYK010000027.1, on the reverse strand, counting down.
GGTACCGGACGCCTCTGAGCGCCAGCGGGATCAGCGCGACGATGACCAGCGCGTTGAAGATCACCGCGGCCAGGATCGCGGACTGGGGGCTGGCCAGGCGCATGACGTTGAGCGCGTCCAGGCCGGGGTAGACGGCCGCGAACATGGCCGGGATGATCGCGAAGTACTTCGCGATGTCGTTGGCGATCGAGAACGTGGTCAGCGCGCCCCGCGTGATCAGCAACTGCTTGCCGATCTCCACGATCTCGATGAGCTTGGTCGGGTTGGAGTCCAGGTCGACCATGTTCCCGGCCTCCTTGGCGGCCGAGGTGCCGGTGTTCATGGCCACGCCGACGTCCGACTGGGCCAGGGCGGGGGCGTCGTTGGTGCCGTCGCCGGTCATCGCGACCAGCCGGCCGCCCTCCTGCTCCTTCCTGATCAGGGCGAGCTTGTCCTCGGGGGTGGCCTCGGCCAGGAAGTCGTCCACGCCGGCCTCGTCGGCGATGGCCTTGGCGGTGAGCGGGTTGTCGCCGGTGATCATGACGGTGCGGATGCCCATGCGGCGCATCTCGTCGAAACGTTCGCGCATGCCCTGCTTGACGACGTCCTTGAGGTGGATGACGCCGAGCACGCGGCCCCGCTCGGCCACGACCAGCGGGGTGCCGCCGGAGGCGGAGATGCCGTCCACGATGTGGCCGACGTCGTCGGTGGGGTGGCCGCCGTTGTCGCGCACCCACTTCATGACCGCGGTGGCCGCGCCCTTGCGGACCTCGCGGCCGTCCAGGTTGACGCCGGACATGCGGGTCTGGGCGGTGAACTGCACCCATTCGGCGCCGTGGATCTCGCGCTCGCGCAGGCCGTACCGCTCCTTGGCGAACACCACGACCGAGCGGCCCTCGGGGGTCTCGTCGGCGAGGCTGGAGAGCTGGGCGGCCTCGGCGAGCTCCCGCTCGCCGACCCCGTCCACAGGGACGAACTCGGCCGCCTGCCGGTTGCCCAGCGTGATCGTGCCGGTCTTGTCCAGCAGCAGCGTGGACACGTCACCGGCCGCCTCGACCGCGCGGCCGGACATGGCCAGGACGTTGCGCTGCACCAGACGGTCCATGCCGGCGATGCCGATGGCCGACAGCAGCGCCCCGATCGTGGTGGGGATCAGGCAGACCAGCAGCGAGACCAGGACGATGCCGGTGACGCCGTCCGCGTCGAGCGCGAGCGAGTCGGGGACGCCGGGGTTGATCTGCTTGGAGTGGACGGCCAGCGGCTGCATGGTGACGGTGGCGACCAGGAAGACGACCGTCAGGGCGGCCAGCAGGATGTTGAGCGCGATCTCGTTGGGCGTCTTCTGCCGGTCGGCGCCCTCGACCAGGGCGATCATGCGGTCGACGAAGCTCTCGCCGGGCTTCTGGGTGATCCTGACGACGATCCGGTCGGAGAGCACCTTCGTGCCGCCGGTCACCGCCGAGCGGTCGCCGCCCGACTCGCGGATGACGGGCGCGGACTCGCCGGTGATGGCCGACTCGTCCACCGAGGCGATGCCCTCGACCACGTCGCCGTCGCCGGGGATGACCTCGCCGGCCTCGACCACCACCAGGTCGCCCTGGCGCAGCTCGGGCGCGCCGACCGTGTCCCATCCGCCCTCGGCGTCGCCGCGCAGGCGGCGGGCCCGGGTGTCGGTCTTGGCCCTGCGCAGCGTCGCCGCCTGCGCCTTGCCGCGCCCTTCCGCGACGGCCTCGGCCAGGTTGGCGAAGATCACCGTCAGCCACAGCCACACGACGGTCGCCCAGGCGAAGAACGACGGCTCGACGATCGCCAGGACGGTGGTGAACACGGCGCCGACCTCGACGATCAGCATGACGGGATTGCGCCACAGCGTGGCCGGGTTCAGCTTTCTGACCGCGTCGGGGAGGGACCTGACGAGCTGCCGGGGATCCAGCAGGCCGCCGCCCACGCGGCCGTCCCGCCGCGCGGGGGAGGGTTTGTCCAGTACGGGGGTCGACATGTCAGGACAGTCCTTCTGCGATCGGGCCGAGCGCGAGTGCCGGGAGGAAGGTGAGGGCGACGAGGACCACCGTCACGCCGACGACCAGGCCGACGAACAGCGGCCGGTGCGTGGGCAGCGTGCCGGCGCCCTCGGGGACGGGCGACTGCGCCGCCAGCGAACCGGCCAGGGCCAGCACCAGGATGATCGGCAGGAACCGGCCGAAGGCCATGCACAGGCCGAGCGCCACGTCGTACCAGGGGGTGTTGACGGTGAGGCCGGCGAAGGCGGAGCCGTTGTTGTTGGAGGCGCTGGTGAAGGCGTACAGGACCTCCGACAGGCCGTGCGGGCCGCCGTTCAGCATGCTCGCGCGCCGCTCCGCCGAGCCCATCGCGCAGGCCGTGCCGACCAGCACCAGGGCCGGGGTGACCAGGAAGTACAGGGAGGCGAGCTTGATCTCGCGGGCGCCGATGCGCTTGCCCAGGTACTCGGGGGTGCGGCCGACCATCAGGCCCGCCACGAACACCGTGATCACGGCGAGGATCAGCATGCCGTACAGGCCCGAGCCGACGCCGCCGGGCGCGACCTCGCCGAGCATCATGTTCAGCAGCGTCATCATGCCGCCGAACGGCGTGTAGGAGTCGTGGAAGGAGTTCACCGCTCCGGTGCTCGTGAGGGTGGTCGAGGCGGCGAAGGTGGCCGAGTTCGAGACGCCGAAGCGCAGCTCCTTGCCCTCCAGCGCCGCGCCGGCCGCCTGCGGCACGGTGGCGTTCCCGGACAGCTCGAAGACGTTGGTGAGCAGGACGCTCGCCAGGGCCAGCACGCTCATCACCGCGAGGATCGCGTACCCCTGCCGGACCTGGCCGACCAGCCGGCCGAAGGTGCGGGTGAGCGAGAACGGGATCAGCAGGATCAGGAAGATCTCGAACCAGTTCGTCCAGCTCGTGGCGTTCTCGAACGGGTGGGCCGAGTTGGCGTTGTAGAAGCCGCCGCCGTTGGTGCCCAGCTCCTTGATGACCTCCTGGGAGGCGACCGGGCCGCCGGTGATGACCTGTGTGCCGCCGGTCAGCGTGGTCAGCTCGTGCACGCCCGAGAAGTTCTGCACCAGGCCGCCCGCCACCAGCACCAGCGCGCCGACGAAGGCGATCGGCAGCAGGATGCGCAGGGTGCCGCGGACCAGGTCCACCCAGAAGTTGCCGATCGTGCCGGACCTGCGGCGGGCGAACCCGCGGACCAGGGCCACCGCGACCGCCATGCCGACGGCCGCGGAGACGAAGTTCTGCACGGCCAGGGCGGTCATCTGGGTCAGGTGGCCCATCGTGGACTCGCCCGAGTACGCCTGCCAGTTGGTGTTGGTGACGAAGCTGATCGCGGTGTTCCAGGCGATGTGGCCGGTGACCGGCTCCATGCCCTGGCTGAGCGGCAGCTTGTCCTGGAGGCGCTGGAGGCCGTACACGACCAGGACCGAGATCACCGAGAAGGCCAGCACGCTGCGGGCGTAGACGGGCCAGCTCTGCTCGGCGTCGGCCCGCACGCCGAGCAGCCGGTAGACGACCCGTTCGACGCGGTTGTGCCGGGGTGTCGAGTAGACGCGGTACATGTGGTCGCCGAACGGCTTGTGCACGAGGGCCAGCGCCGCGATCAGGGAGACGATGAAGATCATCCCGGCCGGGGCCGTACTCATCAGAACCGCTCCGGGAACAGCAGGGCCGCGACCATGAAGATCACCAGACCGGCGACCACGATGAGACCGGTGGCGTTGACGGCGCTCACAGCCGCTCCACCGCCCGCACGACCAGCCCGAAGATCACGAAGATCGCGATCGTCAGGGCGACGAAGATGACGTCGGCCATCCCCACTCCTCAGTTCGATGATGAGATCGCCGCCGCCCCTTGACGGGCGGCCGCAGGTTCAGCAAACGCCGGAAAATGGGGTGATTTGCCGTTCTTGACGCCTTTCATACGGCCACGGCCCGAATCTTGACGGCCTCCCTACGCGGCCCGCGCCTCCGTGTGCCGGCCTGGTGCGGGCCGCGCTCCGGTCACGGCAAGAGGTGGCGCCAGCGTTCGGCCGACGCCAGGGCGTCCAGGCTGATCCGTTCCAGGAACGCGCCGCCCCTGGCCAGGCGCCGCCCCGCGGGCGTGTCGAGCCCGAGCGTCTGCCCCGCCGCCTTCGCGACCTCCGCCGCCGCGAGCGTCTGCCGCGCGCCGATCATCGTCGAGTGGTACCAGGCGTCGTCGTCGACCACGTAGATGTCGCGCCGCCGCTGCGGATCGCGTTCGCGCCTGATCAGGCCCTGCCGGGTCAGGTAGCCCACCGCCGTGGAGATCGAGGCGGGGCTCACCTTCAACCCTCGGGCCAGCTCGGCCGCGGTGAGCCGGCCGTCCTCGCTCAGCCACAGGCCGATGAGCACGCGCGCCACCATTTTCGGCAGGCCCATCGCGACCGCCATCTCGACGGCTCCCTCTTCCACCTCGAAGACCTCGCCGTTCCGGGGTGCGGCCGAACGTGCCGGGGCGCCGCGCCGCGCCCGCCGCGCCGTCGCCTGGTGCGCCCGCTCGGGACGGTAGTCGCCGGGGCCGCCGTTGCGGCCGACCTCGCGGCTGATCGTCGACGTCGGCCGGTCGAGCCGCCTGGCGATCTCGGCGTCGGGTGGCATGCGCCGCCGGCTCGACCTCGCCATGACCATGGTCGGCACGCCCGGGCTCATCTTCCTCGACGAACCCACCACGGGCCTGGACCCGCGCAGCCGCCGCACGATGTGGCAGATCGTCCGGGACCTCGTCCAGCAGGACGGCGTGACCATCTTCCTGACCACCCAGTACCTGGAGGAGGCCGACGAACTCGCCGACCGCATCGCGCTGCTCAGCCAGGGCCGGCTGGTGGCCGAGGGCACCCCTGAAGAGCTCAAGCGCATGGTCCCCGGCGGCCACGTCGTCGTGCGCTTCGCCGATCTCGACGGGTACCGCAGGGCGGCCTCCCTGGTGGGGGCGAGCGCGCGCGACGAGGAGTCCCTCACGGTGCAGATCCCCGACACCGGCGTCCGGGCGCTGCGCGAGCTCCTGGAACTGCTGGACGCGCAGGCCGTCGACGTCGCCGAACTGTCGATGCACACGCCCGACCTGGACGACGTCTTCCTGACCCTGACCGAGGAGTCCACCCGATGAGAGCGATCACCGACTCGGCGACCATGTTGCGCCGCCAGATCAGGCACATGTGGCGGTACCCCACGCTGATCCTCACCTACGCGGGCGTCCCGGTGGTGTTCCTGCTGCTGTTCGTCTACGTCCTCGGCGGCATCATGGGCGCCGGGATCGGCGGCGACCGCGCCGCCTACGTCGGGTACGTCACTCCCGGCATCCTGATCATGACGATCGCGAGCGCCGCGCAGGGGACCGCGATCGCGGTGGCGATGGACATGACCGAGGGCATCGTCGCCAGGTTCAAGACCATGGCCATCGCCCGCGTCTCTGTCCTGACCGGGCACGTGCTCGGCGCGCTCGTGCAGAACTTCACCGCGATCGCGGCCGTGACGCTGACGGCCCTGCTGATCGGCTTCCGCCCAGCCGCCTCGGCGCTGGACTGGCTCGGGGTGGTGGGGGTGCTGGCCATGTTCACCTTCGCCATCACCTGGCTGTCGGCCGCGCTGGGCATGGTCACCAGGAACGTGGCCACGGCCAGCAACCTGCCGATGCCGCTGATGCTGCTGCCGTTCCTGGGCAGCGGCGTGGTGCCGCCGGAGTCGATGCCGGGCCCGTTGCGCTGGTTCGCCGAACACCAGCCGTTCACACCGGTCATCGAAACCCTGCGCGCGCTGCTGGCCGGGCGGCCCGCGGGACCCGGCCTCGCGGCGGCGGCACTCTGGAGCGCGGTCATCGCGCTGGGCGGGTACCTGTGGGCCCGCAGGCTCTACGACCGGTGAGGTTTCCCGGCCGTGCCCGGTCTTCCGGTGACGGACTCCTGATAGAGGTCCGCGTAGGTGCGCGAGTCCTTGATCAGGCCGTCGGCGAAGGCGGCGACGTCGTCGCCGATGAGTTCCAGGACTCCCTGGCCGGCCGCGACGCCCTCCTCGAAGAAATCGACGATCCCCGGCAGCAGGGGCCCGTCGGTGAGCCCGACCGGCCCGACCTTGAAGAAGTACCGCTGCATCTCCTTGTAGACGATCTGGTAGTCGGGCGGCAGCGCCTTGACCCGCGCCATGTGTGCCCGCCACTGCTTCTTGCCCTCGATGATGTCCTGGATGCCCACGTCAGCCTCCCAGCCGGCCCAGTTTCCTCGCGACGTTCCTGTTCAGCTGCTCGCGCCACCGGTCGCGGAAGCTGCGGCCCCCTGACTCGCCGGCCAGTGCCGCGCAGAAGCCCGGGATGTCGTCGCCCAGCACTTCGTAAATGTTCTGCCCGTCGGCCGCCGTCTCCTCCAGCAGCCCCAGAACGCCGTCGAAGATCGGCATCAGGTTCCGCCCGGTGAAGTCCGAGTAGTGAAAGAGATGACCCTTGATCTCGTCCCATGCCGCCCGGTGGTCGGCCGGCAGTGCCGCGGCCCGGGCTTCGAACGCCTTGTACTCCCTGGTGAGATCGCTGCCGGTGATGGTCTCCCAGAAATTCATCTCCCGCCCTCCTTGAGCTTGTCGATCCGGGATGTGATGTACGCCCATTTCGCCCAGAACGTCGCCAGTTCCGCGCGTCCCGCGTCGTTGAGCGCGTAGAACTTGCGCGGCGGGCCCTGTTCGGACGGTCGTTTCGTCACCTGGACGAGCCCGTTCTTCTCCAGTCGCAGCAGGATGGTGTAGACCGTCCCCTCGACGACGTCGGCGAAGCCCAGGTCGTTCAGCCGGCGCGTGATGGCGTACCCGTAGGTCTCTTCGCTGCCGATGATTTCGAGCACGCAGCCTTCAAGCGTGCCCTTCAGCATCTCCGTCAGATTGTCCATCGCGGCTCTTCTTCCGCCCCTTCCGAAGTACTCGGTGTTACCGAGTACTGCTACACAGTACCACAGAGTAGTAGGTCTGGTGAGGGTTGTCGGATCAGTGGCGCGGCAGGCTGCGTACCAGGTCGATCGTCAGACCGGCAGCGGGCCCTGGGCGAAGGTGGCGGCGGCGAGGTCGCGCGGCCCGCCGCCGTCGCCGCGGGCCGCCGAAATCCGCCGCGTCACCGCCGCGGCGTCTGCCGGCGGACGGCGAGCCGGCCGTGCCGCATGCGGCCGGTCAGTCGGACGCGCAACACCTCCGGTGTGTCGTCGTCGGGTTCCCTGCTGATCGCCAGCGTGCCGTGCCGCACCGAGAGCTCGTCGCTCTCCAGCACCATGCCCGGCGCGAGGACCAGCTCCACGCTGCCGCCGCTCACCCGCAGCTCGATGACCAGCTCGGGCGCGCCGCGCACCGCGCTGGTCAGGTCCAGCAGGACGTCGCTCCACGAGGTGCGCAGCGCCAGCCGGTGCGGCAGCCTCCAGCGGCCGTCGCGGCGCACCGAGCCGTGCTTCTCCTTGATGGTGAGCAGTTCGGCGGCCGGAGCCGCGGCGAGCGGCAGCGCGAGCGCGCCGGCGCTGCCCGCCCCCGCGATGAGGTCGGTGACGAGCGGGGCCAGCGCGTCGACGGTGCGGGCGGACAACGCCACCTCCAGCCGCTCCTCGAACTCGGCCAGGTCGAGCCGGCCGTCGGCGACGGCCGTCCGCAGCAGCTCGGTGACCCGGTCGCGGTCCGCGTCGGAGGCCCGCAGCGCCGGTGCGGAGGGCTTCCCGTGACCCGCCGGGAGCTCTGCCATGGGGTGGTTCCTCTCTGGAGCTCAGGGATCCGGCGCTTCCGGGCCGTGGTCACGCGTCCCAGGTGACGGGGAGGCTCTTGACGCCGTAGATGTCGGCGATCTCCGGCCGCAGGGCGACCTGGTCGGCCGGTACCGCCAGGCGCAGGGTGGGGAAGCGGTTGAGCAGCGCGGGGAAGGCGACGCGCATCTCGACGCGGGCGAGCTGCTGGCCCAGGCACTGGTGGATGCCGTGGCTGAAGGCCAGGTGGCCGCCGTCCTGCCGGCGCAGGTCGAGGGTGTGGGGGTCGGGGAAACGTTCGGGGTCGCGGTTGGCGGTGTTGAGGGACAGGATGACCATCGTGCCGGCCTTGACGGTCTGGCCGGCCAGCTCGACGTCCTCCAGGGCGACCCGGTAGAACTGCTTGGCGACGGACAGGTACCGCAGCAGCTCTTCGACGGCCTGGTCGGCGAGCGTGGGGTCGGCGCGCAGCGCGGCGAGCTGGTCCGGGTTCTGCAGCAGGGCGAAGGTGCCGAGGGCCAGCATGTTGGCGGTGGTGTCGAAGCCGGCCGACAGCAGGATCAGGGCCATGCCCTGGAGCTCCTCGTCGGTCAGGTCGCTGTCGAGCAGGTCGCTGAGCACGTCGTCGGTCGGGGCGGCGCGCTTGGCGGCCACGAGTTCGGCCAGGTACTGCTGGGTGGCGAGGTAGGCGGCGATCAGTTCCTCGTCACTGGCCTCGCCGCCGAGGAACTTGTCGATGTTCTCCTGGAAGCGGCCCCGGTCCTCGTACGGCACGCCCAGCAGTTCGCAGATGACGATGGCGGGGATGGGCTTGGCGAACGCGGTCACCAGGTCGGCGGTGGGGCCGGCCTTCTCCATGGCGTCCAGGTGTTCGGCGGTGATCTGCTCGACGCGCTCGGTGAGCAGCCGCATCCGGCGGACGGTGAACTTGCCGACGAGCGGCTTGCGGTAGCGGCTGTGCTGCGGCTCGTCCATGAGCAGGAACTCGCCGGGCGGGGCCGGGGGAACCTCGATGTCGCCGTAGTCGATGGTCGGGTGGTGGGCCATGAGCTCCTTGCGGGAGCTGAAGCGGGGGTCGGCCAGGATCGAGCGGGCCAGGTCGTAGCCGGTGACCAGCCAGCCCTGGTGTCCGTCGGGGAAGGGGAAGTGGCTGATGGGGCCGTGCTCGCGGGCCTCGACGAGCTCCTTGGGCGGGTCGAACGGGCAGCCGGAGCGGCGTTCGGCGGGCATCGGCGTGACGGTGTGGAGGGAGTCGGTCATGATCGTCCTTTACGGCCTAGGAAATCTTGCGGCGGTAGGTGTTCATGGCGAAGGTGTAGGCGACGACCAGGATGCCGACGCACCAGGCGAGGGCGATCCAGATGTCGTTGCCGACGGGCTGCTCGGCGAACAGGGCGCGGATGGCGTTGACGATGGAGGTCACCGGCTGGTTCTCGGCGAAGACGCGTACCACGGTGGGCATGGTGTCGGTGGGCACGAACGCCGAGCTGAGGAACGGCAGGAAGATGAGCGGGTAGGAGAACGCGCTCGCGCCTTCCATGGTCTTGGCCGACAGGCCGGGGATGACGGCGATCCAGGTCAGCGCCAGGGTGAACAGGATCAGGATGCCCGCGACCGACAGCCAGGCCGACAGGCCCGCGCTCGAGCGGAAGCCCATGAGCAGGGCGACGAGCATCACGACCACCAGCGAGACCAGGTTGGCGACCAGCGAGGTCAGCACGTGCGCCCACAACACGGACGAGCGCGCGGTCGGCATGGACTGGAAACGCTCGAAGATGCCGCCCTTCATGTCCATGAACAGCCGGTAGGCGGTGTAGGCGATGCCGGAGGCGACCGTGATGAGCAGGATGCCGGGCAGCATGTAGTTCACATACGAGTCCGACCCCGTTCTGATCGCGCCGCCGAACACGTAGACGAACATCAGCATCATGGCGATCGGCATGATCGCGGTCGTGACGATGGTGTCCGGGCTGCGGGAGATGTGGCGCAGGGACCGTCCCAGCAGGACGGTGGTGTCACCGAAGAAGTGCTTGCTCATCGTGGTGGTCCTTAGGCTTTCGTGCCGATGAGGGTGAGGAAGACGTCCTCCAGGGTCGGTTGCTTCTCGACGTACTCGACCTTGGCGGGCGGGAGGAGTTGCTTGAGCTCGGCGAGGGTGCCGTTGACGATGATCCGGCCCTCGTGCAGGATCGCGATCCGGTCCGCGAGCTGCTCGGCCTCGTCCAGGTACTGGGTGGTGAGCAGCACGGTGGTGCCCTGAGCGGCGAGCTCCCTGACGGCCTGCCACACCTCGATGCGCGCCTGGGGGTCGAGGCCGGTGGTCGGCTCGTCGAGGAAGATGACCGGCGGGTCGCCGATGAGGCTCATCGCGATGTCGAGGCGGCGTCGCATGCCGCCCGAGTACGTCGCGGCCTTGCGGCCGCCCGCGTCGGTCAGCGAGAACCGCTCCAGCAGGTCGTCGGCGATCTTGCCGGGGTTCTTCAGGTGCCGCAGCCGGGCGACCAGCACGAGGTTCTCCCGCCCGCTGAGGATCTCGTCCACGGCGGCGAACTGGCCGGTGAGGCTGATGGACTCGCGCACCCGGGCGGCCTGCCCGGCGACGTCGAGGCCGTTGACCCTGGCGGTGCCGGCGTCGGCCTTGAGCAGCGTGGACAGGATCTTCACGAGCGTGGTCTTGCCCGCGCCGTTCGAGCCGAGCAGTGCGAAGATGCTGCCCCGCGCCACCTCGAAGTCCACGCCGCGCAGCACGTTGAGTTCCTTGTACGACTTCTTCAGGCCGTGCACCTGGATCGCCGGAGCTTGTTGTGTCGTCATCACTCGGTCCTGTCTTCTCTTCCGGGGGGCTCGCCGTCGGCGCAACTACTCGGTGGTGCTGACTACCGGCTATATAGTGCCACGATGTACCGGTACCTAGCAACACCGAATAGTTGCCGTGATCGCCGAGGTGTTCACGGCGTCCACCTTCGCGGGCCGCGCTGACACCGCGCGGACGCCGTGCTGACACGGCGGCGCCGCGTCCTGACGCCGTCAGGGGCGGCGGAATGAACCTTTCATCGCCTACGGGACGTTCGCGCTGGTCGCCAGGGCCGCGCGAGGGCCGATCTCGCGATGCGGACGAGCCCTGTCGTGCAATTCACGGTGATCGCTTCTCGCACAATCCGACCCTTCATGAGCGGACGCCACGTCCACGCTCCAGGTCGTCTACACCAACCTGCCGTACGCGACGCCTTCTTCAGCTGGATATCCGGTCAAAAGTTGCGTACATGGGTAACCAGGCCCGAACCTATGATCTCGGGGGACGTACCACATAGAGATCATGAGGGCGGATGGGCACCAAACGGGGCGCGGGGGCAGCCATCGGCTGGGCAGCGCTGTCGATCGTGATTCCGGGCGCTGCCCATCTGCGGGCCGGGTACCGCCTGCTCGGGCTGGCGCTGCTGGGGCTGTTCCTGGCGGCGGGCGTGGCGGTGGCCGTCGTGGTGGCCTCGGCGGGTGGCGTCGCCATGGCGACCCAGGCCACCTGGGCCAAGGCGATCAGCGGTGGCGCCGTCGGCGTCGGCGTCGCGTGGGGGCTGCTGGTGGTCGCCTCCTACACCGTGCTGCGGCCGCGGCGGCGGCTGGTCTGGTCGGACGGCGTGGCGCTGCTGCTGGTCGCGGCCGTCGTGTCGCCGTTCGTGGTGGCCTCGCAGACGGTGTCGGAGGTCGACGCCACGCTGACCGACGTGTTCAACGCCCCCGAGCCCACGCCCATCGACCACGCCGACCCGTGGGCCGGCCGGACGAGGGTGAACATCCTGCTGCTCGGCGGCGACGGCGCGCGCGGCCGCAACGGGACGAGCATCCGCACCGACAGCGTCAACGTCGCCAGCATCGACGTCAGGACCGGCGACACCGTGCTGTTCGCGCTGCCCAGGGAGATGGAGAACGCGCCCTTCCCCAGGGGGAGCGTGATGGGCCGGCTGTTCCCGCCGCCCAAGGGCTTCTACATCGCGGGAGCCGGACGGGAGTCGGAGGACCTGCTGAACGGCGTCTGGGCCTACGCCGACACCCACCCCGCGCCGTTCCGCAACGCGCCCACCCGGGCGCCGGAGGCCGTCAAGGGCGCGGTGGGCGAGATCCTCGGCCTCAAGATCGACTACTACGTGCTGGTCAACATGTGGGGCGTGGCCCGGCTGATCGACGCGCTCGGCGGCGTGCGCATCCACGTCGAGCAGGACATCTGCTACGGCGTGGGCCGCAGCGACGGCGGCGTGATCAAGGCGGGCACCCGCCGGCTGAACGGCAACGACGCGCTCTGGTACGGCAGGGCCCGCGACCACGACGGCTCCAACTGCGCCGGGGGCGACAACCACACCCGGATGCGCCGCCAGCACTGCGTCATCTCCGCCATGCTCGACCAGCTCGACCCGGCCAACGTGCTGCTGAAGTTCAAGCAGCTGGCCGGCGCGGCCCGGCAGACGTTCCGGACCGACATCCCGCGCGGGCTGCTGCAGGACCTGGTGCCGCTGGCCGACAAGGTCAAGGGCGCCAAGGTGGGGACGTTGTCGATCGTCCCGCCGCGCTACAACCCGGCGTATCCGGACTTCCCGCGCATCCGTGCCGACGTCCGCAAGGCCATCGTCCGCTCGCACCGCGCGCCCGTCGCCGCGGGCACGCCGTCCGCCCGGCCCTCCCTCTCGCCGTCCGCCCGGCCGTCGGTCACGCCCACCAGGACGGCGATGGCGTCGTCGGGGAAGCTGGCCGACTCCTGCGTGGCCTGATCGCGCCCACCGGCGCCCGCGGGCGGCTTCCCCCGTCGCGGTCAGCCGGGCGATGCCGAGCCCGTACGGCGAGTCGGCCTTGACGCTCTGCGGGCGCTGCGCAGCGTCGCCGGGCTCTTGAGGAGCTTGCCCTCGAACAGGCCGCGCATGAACCGGTTGAGGTCGGCCCCGGTCGAGGGCGGATGACAAATGGGCAAGCTCGGCCAGCAGGTATTAGGAGATGCGAATTTTCGCAATTCGTTTAACACTTATCTCGTCAAGGCAGGCGTGAAGGCGAGGGACAGTGTGAGCGAGGCGTTCGCTGCGGCCATCCGGCGCCGGGTGGATGAGGCGGCCGGCGCGCTGCGCGCGGCCGAGGAGGACGGCGACGCCGACGCCGCGCTGGCCGCCGCCGGCGGACTGGACGAGGTGCTGCGGATGGCCCGCGCACACGGCGTGACCACCGGCCGCAGCCCCGGCCCGGCCCGCGAGGCCCCGGAGGGAGGGGAAACGCCCTGATGTCCGTCCCCCTGTACGAGGCCAAGGCCGAGCTGTTCCGGCTGCTCGGACATCCGGTGCGGATCCGCGTGCTGGAGCTGCTCCAGGACGGCCCGATGCCGGTGCGCGACCTGCTGGCCGAGATCGAGGTGGAGCCGACCGGCCTGTCGCAACATCTGGCCGTGCTGCGCCGCTCCGAGCTGGTCACCGCCCGCCGCGACGGATCGACCGTCGTGTACGCGCTGTCCGGCGGCGACGTGGCGGAGCTGCTGCGCGCCGCCCGCCACCTGCTGCAGGCCAAGCTCTCCGGCCGGCACGCATTGCTGAACGAGCTGCTCGAGTCGGAGGCCGGCGAACGGTGACCTCAGTGCTCCGGGCGGGCTGGGCCCGTCTGCGCCCCGTCCTGCCCGGCCGGGCCGATCTGGCCGCGTTCGGCCGTCATCCGCGCCGCGACCTGCTGGCCGGGCTGACGGTGGCCATCGTGGCGCTGCCGCTGGCGCTCGGCTTCGGCATCTCCAGCGGGCTGGGCGCGCAGGCGGGGCTGGCCACCGCGGTGGTGGCCGGCGCGCTGGCCGCCGTCTTCGGCGGCTCGGCCCTGCAGGTGTCCGGGCCGACCGGGGCGATGACGGTGGTGCTCGTCCCGATCATGCACGCGCACGGCGCCACCGGCGTGCTGACGGTGGGGGTGCTGGCCGGGCTGCTGCTGCTCGGCCTGGCCCTGGCCCGGGCGGGCCGGTTCATGATGCTGGTGCCCGCGCCGGTGGTGGAGGGGTTCACCCTGGGCATCGCCTGTGTGATCGGCATGCAGCAGGTGCCCGCCGCGCTCGGCGTGCCCACGCCTGAGGGTGACAAGGTGCTGGCCGTGGCCTGGCAGGCGGTACGCGACTTCGCCGCCCGGCCCAACTGGGCCGCCCTCGCCATGGCCGCGGCGGTCGCGGCGCTGATCCTGGTCGGCGGACGCCGGCGGCCCGCCGTGCCGTTCTCGCTGCTGGCCGTCGCCGCCGCCACGCTCGTCGCGGAGCTGGCGAGGTTGCCGGTGACGCGCATCGACGCCCTGCCCGCGGGGCTGCCCGCCCCGTCCCTGGAGTTCCTGGACGCCGCCGCGCTGAGCTCCCTGGTCGCCCCCGCGTTCGCCGTGGCCGCGCTGGCCGCGCTGGAATCGTTGTTGTCGGCCGCCGTCGCCGACGGCATGAGCGTCAACCATCGGCACGACCCCGACCGCGAACTGTTCGGCCAGGGCATCGCCAACCTGGTCGCCCCGCTGTTCGGCGGCGTCCCGGCCACCGGCGCGATCGCCCGTACCGCCGTCAACGTGCGCGCGGGCGCGTCCTCCCGGCTGGCCGCGCTCGCGCACGCCGCGATCCTCGGCGTCATCGTGTTCACCGCCGCCGACCTGGTCGCCCGCATCCCGCTGGCGGCCCTGGCGGGGGTGCTGCTGGCCACCGCGGCGCGGATGGTCGAGGTCGGCTCGGTGACGTCGATGCTGCGCTCCACCCGGGCCGACGCCGTCGTCCTGGCCTCGACCGCGATCGCCACCCTCGTCCTGGACCTGGTCACCGCCGTCATCCTCGGCCTGATCGTGGCCGGGGCGCTCGCGCTGCGCGCCATCGCCAGGAACGTGCGCCTGGACACCGTGCCCCTGCAGGCCGACCTGCCCGGCGACCACGACGCCGAGGAGCACGAGCTGCTGGCCGAGCACATCGTCGCCTACCGGCTGGACGGGCCGCTGTTCTTCGCCGCGGCGCACCGCTTCCTGCTGGAGCTGTCGGAGGTCGCCGACGTCTCGGTGGTGATCCTGCGCATGTCCCGCATCACCACGATCGACGCCAGCGGCGCCCTGGTGCTCGGCGACGCCATCGCCCGCCTGGAACGACGCGGCATCACCGTGTACGTCTCCGGCATCCGGGACGGCCACCACCGGCCGCTGCGCGCCCTGGGCGCGATCGCCCGCCTGGACGAGGCCGGTCAGGTGTTCGCCTCGACGCCGGAGGCGATCGCGGCGGCCCGCCGCCATCTCCACCGCACCGGCGTCCTGCCCGCCCCCATCGGCTGACCACCGACGAAGGCGGGCGGGCCGGTGTGGTGCCGCGATCAGTAGCAGTACCAGGAGAAGGCGTTGTGCTCGTCGTGGAAGGCGGCGTGGGACAGGCCCGCGCCGTGCTGCCAGCGGCACGCGTCGTGCATGTTGATGCCGTGCATGGTGCCGTCCACGCCGACGCAGCGCCAGCTCCAGACCGACTTCGGATTCTGGGCCACCGAGTTGAGGTGGCCCAGGCTCTGGCAGTACGCGTGCAGGCGGTCCAGGCCCGGCTGGCCGGTCGCGGGGCCGGCCGCGCGGGCCGCCTGGGCGGGCGACGCGGTCGTGGCGAGAGCGGCCAGGCCGAGCCCGGCGGCGAGCGCGGTGGCGGCGAGGGCCGCCGTGACCTTACTGGTCCTGGGGCGCGGTGCGCTGGATGCGTTCACGGGTCTCTCCTTCGCTGCGGGCGGCCCGGTCGGCCGCCTCGCACCCCACGCAACCGGCCTGGCCGGGGTGTCCAACAGCAGGTCGGACGGACCCGGACGGACTCGTCTGGCACGCCGCCCACCCCCGCCTGTCCGGCCTCAATCGGTGGTCTGGTCCAGCAGGCCCTGGGCCAGCCGGCGGACGGCGGCGCGCAGCTCCGGCGGCGACAGGATCGTGAACGGGAAGCCGAGCCCGGCGAGCATGGCGGCCATGCCGTCCAGGGACTCGGCGCGCATCCGCAGCAGGACTCCGTCCGGGGTCTCGGTGAGCGTGGCCACCGACGGCGGGACGCGACGGGCCGCCTCGGCGTGGGGCACCCGCAGCACGACCTCGACGGGGTGCGCGTACGGCACCCGGGCCAGCGACGCGGTGACCTGCCGCACCGGGTCGGACTCCGCGGGGATCTCGTAGGAGGCCGTCCCGGGGACGACGGAGGAGATCCGGTCGAGGCGGAAGGTGCGCAGCTCGCCGGACAGGTGGTCGAGGCCGGTCACGTACCAGCGGCCGGAGTGGAAGACCAGGCCGTGGCCGTCCAGTTCGCGTTCGGTGCTGGAGCCCTTCCAGGAGCGGTAGCCCAGCGTGACCCGGCGGCGGTCGCGGATCGCGGCGGCCAGGGTCAGCACGGCCCGGCTCGCGGGGGTCCGCGCGGCGCGGGCGGCGAGGGTGAAGTCGAGGGTCTCCTCCAGCGCGCCGGCCTGCTGCCGCAGCGTGGCCGGCAGCACCCGCCGGATCTTGGCCAGGGCGGCCTCGGTGGCCTCGGCGGCCAGGCCCAGGCGGCGTCCGGCGAGCAGGCCGAGGACCACGGCGGTGGCCTCGTCGTCGGTGAGCATCAGCGGCGGCAGCTTGTAGCCGGGCATCAGCCGGTAGCCGCCGTACCGGCCGCGCTCGGCGGCGACCGGGATGCCCAGGTCGGCGAGCCGGGCGGCGTAACGGCGGACGGTCCGTTCGTCCACGCCGAGCCGCTGGGCGAGGTCGCGGCCGCCCAGCCCGTGGTGGGCCTGGAGCAGTTCGAGCATCGCCAGCATCCGGGTCGCCGGATATGACACAGGTCACCCTCTTAATCCGGGCGGGTTCTGTCCGCTTTCGGCTTTAGCGTAGCGACATCGGCTCACTTGGAAGGACGACGAGATGGCGAACTACGTGCTGGTGCCCGGATTCTGGCTCGGCGCCTGGGCCTGGGACGAGGTGGCGCACGAACTGCGCGCCGCCGGGCACCAGGTGCGGGCGGTCACCCTGACGGGGGTGGCGGAGCGGGCCGCCGAGCTGTCGCCGGAGGTCGGCGTGGAGACACATGTCGCCGACATCCTGGCGGCGATGGCCGGATGGGACGAGGTCGTCCTGGTCGGGCACAGCGGGGCGAACGTCCCGGTGACCGCGGTCGCCGACCGGCATCCCGAGCGGCTCAGCCGGGTCGTCTACGTGGACACCGCGCCGCTGCCGTCCGGGGCGGCGGTGATCGACTTCAACGACGAGGACACCCACAAGGCCTGGCGCGCCCAGGTCGGGGACGGCCACGCGCTCGACGTGCCCTCCTACGAGCAAGGGGAGGGCAGGTTCGCGGGCCTGACCGAGGAACGCTGGGAGCAGATCCGCGCGAAGGCGACGCCCCAGCCGTGGGGCGCGGCCGTGCAGCCGGCGCAGCGGCCGGAGCGGATCCCGGCGACGCCGAAGACCATGGTCGCCTCGACGATGCCGGTGGCGCTGATCCGCGAGCTGATCGCCTCGGGGAACCCGGCGTTCGCCCCGCTCGGCGCGCCCGAGTGGACGTTCGCCGAGCTGCCGACCGGCCACTGGCCGATGTTCTCGCGCCCGGCCGAGCTCGCCGCGCTGCTCTGACGTCCGCGAGCCGCCGGGGGAGGCCGGGTCAGCGCGGCTTCCCGCGGACGGGGCCCGGCTCGGGCGGGCGCGGCGTGCCGTCCAGGTAGGCGAGCACGGCGCGGACGCGGCGGTGGCCGGAGTCGTCCGGCGCCAGGCCGAGCTTGGCGAAGATGTTGCCGATGTGCTTGTGGACGGCGTTGTCGGAGATGCGCATGCGCTCGGCGATGGTGGCGTTGTCGTGCCCCTGCGCCATGAGGGCCAGGGACTCCCGCTCGCGGGCGGTGAGGGCGGCGAGGGGGTCGTCGGCGCGGCGGGCGAAGAGCTGGGCGACCACTTCCGGGTCCATCGCGGTGCCGCCGGCCGCGACCCGCCGCAGGGCGTCGACGAACTCGGCCACCCGGCCGATGCGGTCCTTGAGCAGGTAGCCGATGCCGCCGCGGCCGTCGGCGAGCAGCTCGCCGGCGTACTCGCGCTCGACGTACTGCGAGAGCACCAGGATCGGCAGCGCGCCGTGCTCGCGGCGGGCCCGCAGCGCGGCGTGGATGCCCTCGTCGCGGAACGACGGCGGCAGCCGCACGTCGACGATGGCGATGTCGGGGCGGTGCTCGGCGACGGCGAGCAGGAACGCCTCGCCGTCGCCGACGACCGCGACGACCTCGCAGCCCTTGGCCGCCAGCAGCAGCTTCAGCCCGCCGGCCAGCAGGACGTTGTCCTCGGCGATCACGACCCGCACGGGACCTCCTTCGACGGTCACGATGCGCACGGCATCCGGACGGTGAGCGTGGTCGGGCCGCCCGGCGGGCTGTCGAGCCGCAGCGTGCCGTCGAGGGCGGCGACCCGCCGGCGTATCCCGGGGATCCCGGTGCCGCGCACCTCGTCGGCGCCGCCCCTGCCGTCGTCGGTGACCTCGATGGACAGCACGTCGCCGGTGCGCTCGATCCGCAGGGACGCCCGCGTGGCGGCGGCGTGCTTGGTCACGTTCGTCAGCGCCTCGGCGATCACGTAGTAGGCCACCGTCTCGACGGACGGCGGCAGCGCGCCCAGGCCGGCGAGCTCGATGTGGACCGGCACGCTCGACCGGGCGGCCAGCGCCGTCAGCGCGCCGTCGAGCCCGCGGTCGGCCAGGATCGGCGGGTAGATCGTCTGGAGCACCGCGCGCAGCTCGGCCATCGCCTCCTCCGTCGTCTCGTGCGCCTCCTGGAGCAGCAGGGCGACCGTGTCCGGGTCGTCGGCGAGCGACTCGCGGGCCAGGCCCAGATGCATGGCGATGGTCACCAGGCGGGCCTGCGTCCCGTCGTGCAGGTCGCGTTCGATGCGCTGGAGCTCCGCGCCGTGGGCGTCGACCACGCCGACCCGGCTCCTGGTCAGCACGTCGACCCGCTCGGTGAGCCGCTCGCGGGCCGACGGCGCGAGCAGCGCCAGGCACAGCCGCGCGTGCAGCCGCGCCAGCGCGGGCAGCCCCCACCAGGCCGCCGCGCCGAGGACGGCGATCTGGGCCGACCCTCCGGCCAGCGCGGTCACCCAGTCGTCCACGGGGACGTCGAAGAACGAGAACAGCGTGGGACGCGCGTCCGCCGGGAACGCCTGCCACAGAACCATCGCCACCGCGGCGACCACGATGTTGCCCAGGCACAGCAGGGTGGCCAGCCCGAGCGGGAACCCGGTGGCGACGTGCGCGAGCGCCCAGGCGAGATCCCGCCGCCCGCCCGGCACCCCGACGGCCGGGACGCCGAGCAGCCGGCCGGCCCGCCGGCGGTGCCAGGCCGCCCAGCCCCGCCCCGCCGCCGGCGCGAGCAGCACCGGGAGCACGAGCGCCGTGGCCACGGCGGTGGCCAGCGTGCCCAGCAGGTAGACCGAGCCGGACAACGAGCGGGAGACCGAGACCGACGACAGCAGGGAGGTCGAGCCGGAGAACAGCCGGGCGATCGAGCCGGGGAAGGCACGGTCACGCATGCGCACCTCCTCCCGACCTGCGTACCGGGGCACCAGTATCCCGGCACCGTCCGCGGCCGGACACTACAGCGGGCTGTACCAAGGGCGTGCGGCCGGCTGTATCGTGCCGGGCGTCCGGCCGGAATAGCGTCCCCGGCCATGAAACCGACACGTGTGCGGCCGCTCGGCCGTCTGGCCCCGGCCCTCGCCCTGATCGCCCTGTCCGTCGCCGTCGCGCCGCCGGCCGGGGCCGACGCCGGCGCGCCCGTGGCGGCCGGCCGGAAGCCCCCGGCGCTCGACTGGAAACGCTGCTCCCAGGGCCCGGACGACGCCGTCGGCGGGCAGCTCGACCAGGCGGGCGCGCGCTGCGCGGAGCTCGCCGTCCCGCTCGACCACTCCAGGCCGGGCGGCCGCACCATCAAGCTCGCGCTGTCCCGCATCCCCGCCACCGACCGCGCCCATCGCATCGGCACCCTGGTGCTCAACAGCGGCGGCCCCGGCGAGAGCACGCTCGGCATGCCCCTGCGGACGCGCGCGGCCATGCAGGACGTCGCCGCCCGGTACGACATCATCGGCCTGGACCCGCGTTTCGTCGGGCGCAGCACGCCGCTCGACTGCGGCTGGCCCATCGGCCTGTGGCTGCGCTCGGCCGGCTCGACCCGCGCCCGGTTCGACCACCAGGTGGCGGTGCAGCGCGACCTGGCCGAACGCTGCGCCCGGCGGCACGCCGACGTGCTCCCGTACGCCAACACCCGCGACACGGCCCGCGACATCGACCTCGTGCGCCGGGCCCTGGGGGAGCGCCGGATCTCCTTCCTCGGCTACTCCTACGGCAGCTACCTGGGCGCGGTCTACACCCAGATGTTCCCCGGCCGCACCGACCGGGTGGTCCTGGACAGCGCGGGCGACCCGGACAAGTGGGGCCCCCGGGCGATGCGCGGCAGTGAGGACGAGGCGGACCGCGCGCTGCGCGCCTGGGCAGCCTGGGCCGCCGGGCACCATGGCACCTACGGGCTCGGCGCGACCCCTGCCCGCGTGCTCGCCACCGTGGACACGATCGTCGCCGCCGCGGCGGAGCGCCCGCTGCGCGTCGGCGCGTACGAGGTGGACGACCAGGCGGTTCCGTACCTGCTCTCCGTCGGCTCCGCCAGTGACCGTCCCGAGGCCCGCGCCGAGTTCGCCGCCACCGTCCGGACCCTGAACGAGGCCGCGCACCGCCGCCCGGCCGAACCCGGCGCCGAGCTCGCCGGATTCCTCGCGTTCGTCCTGACCGGCGCAGGTTCGCCGCTCGCGAGCCCGGCCGCCGCGATCACCTGCGGCGACCGGGCCGCGCCGGGCGACCCCGACGTCTACTGGGACGACGTCCAGCGCAGCCGGGCGCGCCACCCGCTCTTCGGCCCGGTCAAGAACAACATCTGGCCCTGCGCCTTCTGGCCGGACCCGCCGCGCGAGCGGCTCACGCAGGTCGCCAACCCCACCCCCGCGCTGATCGTGTCCGCCACCGGCGACACCGCCACCACCTACGAGGGCAGCAAGGCCATGCACCGGGCGCTGACCGGCTCCCGCCTGCTCACCCTGCGCGGCGCCATCGCCCACGGGATCTACGGCGAGTACCGCAACGCCTGCGTGGACGCCAAGGTCAACGCCTACCTGGCCACCGGCGCGCTCCCCGCCGCCGACCAGACCTGCCGCCCCTGACCGTCCCGGCCTGCCCGCCGGTGGGCAGGCCGGGATCGGCGCCGGGCGGTTCGCCGCCCGCGCTAGCGGCCTCTCACCCGTACCTCCGCCAGGGCGAGCGGGTCGGTGCCGGAGGAGAGCTGGATGCGCACGTGCCGGCCGGTGGTGCCGGTGGGCAGCTTGACCGTGCTGGGCCGGCCGGCCTGTTCCTGGACGTGCACGGCGGTCACGCCCGGCGTCGTGCGGGCCGCCTCCAGGCCGTCGGCGGTGATCGGCTGCTCGGCGGACATCACCCAGTAGTCCCGCAACCGGTCGGCGCAGCAGTCGGTGCGGTTCCAGATCTCCACGCTGTCCAGGGCGGCCGAGGCCCCCAGATCGACCTGCCACCAGGCTTCCCTGGCCGGTTCCTGGGTGTGGGTGACCGAGCCGTTCCAGAAGCCGCCGTCGGTGTTGCCGTCCACGGCCCGCGCGGCCGGGGCGTCGTAGCCGGTGCTCTGCTGGGTGGCCGGTTTGCCCTCGGCCAGGTTCGGCAGGACCACCGAGACGGGGATCCGGTACGGCGCGCGCAGCCGTCCGGACTTGAGCGTCGCCTGGATCCCCAGCGCGGCGGGCTCGGCCCCGGGCGGCACGGTCACGGTGACGGGCACCTCGGCGCTCGCCCCGGCGGCCAGGTGGCCGATCCGGGTGCTCGCCGGGGTCACTGTCCAGCCGGCGGGCGCGGTGAGGGTCAGCGAGGCCGCGCGCAGCGGCGTGGAGCCGGGGTTGGTGACGGTCACCTTGCCGGTGAGGCTCTCACCGGCCTGCACGTGCTCGGGCAGGTCGGTGCCGAAGCGCGGCAGGGCCGACACGCCGGGCGTCTCGATCTTGAACGAGTAGGCGTACTGCCCGGTCTCGGCGGGCGTGGTGACGACCACCCGGCCCTGCTCGTCGCGCTGCCACGGCAGCGGGCCGGCGTCGGAGCCGAGCAGCGTGATCCGCGTCCCGGGGCCCGCCGGCACGTCCGCGCCCAGCGTGAGCCGCTCGCCCGGCCACTTCAGCGCGGTCGCGTAGAGGACGCCGTCCTTGGCGGTGTACCGGACGTCGTCCGGGCCGCCCTTCTCCTCGGCGCGGGTCCAGTACGTGGTGCCGTACATGGCCTCGCCGTTGGCCTTCAGCCAGGAGCCCATGTCCAGCAGCCGTTCCCGCTGCACGTCGGGGATGGTGCCGTCGGCCTTCGGGCCCACGTCCAGCAGCAGGTTGCCGTTCTTGCTGACGATGTCCACGAAGGAGTCCACGAGCTGGTCGGAGGTCAGGTAGTCCTCGATGGGCTCGTTCTGGTTGTAGCCGTAGGAGTGCGCGATGCCGCGGCTGGCCTCCCACTTGACGGGGTCGATGTCCGGCTTGACGGAGTACTCGGGGGTCTGGAAGTCCAGTTCGTGGCTCTCCAGCGCGCCGCTCTCGATCTTGCACCGGTTGGCGACCGCCACCTCCTTGCCCTTCTTGGCCGCCTGGTTGTAGTAGTCGGCGATCACCCCCGCGGTCTGCCACTGGGCGGCCGAGCGGTCCCACTGGCCGTCGCACCACAGGATGTCGGGGTCGTAGCCGTCGATCAGCTCGCGCATCTGCGGGAGCATGTAGTCCTTGACGTAGTCGCCGCTCTGCGGAGCCCCGGTGTAGGGCACCGGCTGACCGGTGTACGGGTTGGTCGCCGGACGGCCGGTGAACAGCGGGTTGTACCACTCCATGAGCGAGTAGTAGAAGCCCGCGCGCAGCTTCCCGTCGGCGCGGGCCGCGGTGAACAGCTCCTTGGCCAGGTCACGCTTCGGGCCCAGCGCCATGGTGTCGCGCTCGCTCACCTTGCTGTCCCACAGGGCGACGCCCTCGTGGTGCTTGGAGGTGAGGACGAAGTACTTGGCCCCGGCGTCGTTGAAGAGCTTGACCCAGTCGGCGGCGTCGAACTTCTCGGCCTTCCACTGCTCGGCGAAGCGGTCGTAGGCGAAGTCCGGCCCGTAGGTGTCCCGGTGGTAGCTGTTGGTCGCGTTACCGGGGGAGTTCATGTAGTACCAGTACCACTCGGCGTAACTGCCGCGCGGGCCCCAGGCCGGGACGGAGTACGCCCCCCAGTGGAGGAAGATGCCGAACTTGTCGTTGTTGAACCACTCAGGGGTCGGGTGACTGTTCAGGGATTCGACGGTCGGCTGGTAGGGGCCGTCCGTCGCGGCCTGAGCAGGAGCGGGAAGACATCCGATGACACTCAGCAGGGAGACGGCAAGAAGGCGACGTAAGCGGGCCATGTCCACTCCAAGACGGGGGAGAGATTGGAGGAAAGGTAGCCCGATCTCTGTTCCGTCGGCAAGGGGTGTGCGACGATTCATCCGATGTCTGTTCCGGAAGGGTGGGAAGGCGCTACGCCTGGGCCGCGCCCGCCGCCGCGCTCCAGCGCCACGGCGGGACGTCGGTGCTGGACAAAGTCTGCCCCCCGGAGGCCGCCGCGTAGAGCTGCTCCAGGACGGTGTTGGCGGCGAGCCCGGCCGCGCCGGTGATCGATCCGCGTTCCTTCAGCGCCGAGGTGACGATCGGCGGCGCCGGGCGTACCGTGCACAGGGCCTCGACGTGCCGGCGGAGCGGCTCCAGGAAGGTGTCGCCGGCGCGCGCGTTGCCGCCGCCGACCACCACGATCTCGGGGTCGATCGCGAGCACGAGCGCGGCGATGCCGATCGCGATCTCCCCGCTGAACCGGTCGACCGCCTGTACGGCCGCCGCCTCGCCCTCGGCCGCGGCGGCGAACACCTCCTCGCGGTTGAGCCGCCGCCCGTCGGCGAGCCGCACGTCGTGCAGGAACTCCTGGGCGTGCTCCCAGCCGACGTGCGGCAGCGCGCCGATCTCGCCGGCCGCGCCGTTCGCGCCGCGGACGACCATGCCGTTCAGCACGAGCCCCGCCCCCGTGCGGTTGCCCGAGTGCACGTAGATCATCGACGTCGCGTCGGTGGCGCTGCCCTTCCATGCCTCGGCGAACGCGGCGAGGTTCGAGTCGTTCTCCACCGCGATCGGGCACTCGAAGTGCGGTTCCAGCGCCGCGCGCACGCTGAAGCCGGCCCAGCCGTGCGCGCCCTTGGTGATGACGTCCTGGTAGACCACGGCGGGCACGGCCACGCCGATCGCCCACACCTCGGCCCGCCCGCGGCCCTGCTCGGCCAGCAGCCGGTCGACGACCTGCACGGCGGCGGCGACGAGGTCGCCAGGGGCCTCGGAGACGGACGAGGCGACCGACCCGGCGGTCAGCACCTCGCCGTTCAGGTCGGCGATCTCGGCCCTGGTGGTGTGCTGGCCGATGTCGATGCCGACCACCACCGCCGCCTCGGCGCGGAAGCGGTAGCGGCTGGCCGGCCGCCCGGCGCCGGTGGGGGCCAGCGGCTCGACCGGGGCGGCCCAGCCGAGCGTGACGAGGTTGGCGACGACGGAGTCCGCGGCGGTCTTCGAGAGCCCCGTGGCCTGGGCGACCATCTGGATGGTGAGCGGCTCCCGCCGGATCGCCTCGATCACGGCCAGGGAGTTCAGGCGCCGCAGCCGCGACTGGTCTCCGGCGCGGCGCAGCGGGCCCTGCTCACGTCCGATCAGCACACTCATCCACAACCCTCTCGATTCCCGTGGCGCCGGATGACGCACGAAGTACGGTCAAGGCTCTTCCATTAATACAGAAACTGTCTTTATTATTGCGCAGCGCAGCCCCGTCTCGCGTCGCACGGCACTCCGTAGACGCCTGCCCCCAGAAGGGAACAGCAATGCGCAACGGCATCCGTGTCACGGCCGTCGTCGGCGCGCTCCTCGTCCTGAGCGCGTGCGGCACGAAGCTCCAAGGCGGCGAGTCCTCCGCCGCCCCGTCCGGTTCGGCCGCGAAACCCCTGGTCTACTGGGGGAAGTGGGCCAAGGGCACCCCGCAGGCCACGCTCTTCGAGAGCGTCATCGCCGACTACGCCAAGCAGACCGGCGTCAAGGTCGACGTGCAGTGGCTCGGCAAGGCCCAGGAAGAGCAGATCAAGAACGCGATCGCGACCGGCGAGGGGCCCGACTTCTTCGACACGGCGATCGACCACACCGCCGAGTTCCGCGCCGCCGGCGCGCTCGGCGACATGTCGGACGTCTTCCGGACCAGGATCCCCGGCGAGAACGCCACGATCGAGGAGGTCCTGCCCAAGAGCGTGCTGAAGGCGATCAGCGACGACAAGGGGTACGGGTTCGTGCCCCACAGCGTCTTCTCCGTGGGCCTGTGGTACGACGCCGCCCGCTACCCGGACTTCGCCACCACGCCGCCCAGGACCCTCGCGGACTTCCTCGCCCTCGCGGGCAAGGAGAAGGCCGCGGGACGCCGGCCGATCGCCCTCGACGGCACGGTCAACTCCTACAACGCGTTCTGGCTCTACCAGCTGCTGCTCTCGACGGCGGGCCCCGGCACGCTGCGTCAGCTCGCCGAGGACCCCGCCGCCTGGGACCGTCCGGACGTCAAGCGGGCCGTGACGGAGCTCGAATCGCTGGTCAAGGCCGGGCTCTTCCAGCCCGACCACATGGCCACGAAGTTCCCCGACGCGCAGAACGCCTGGGCGGCCGGCGACCACACCTTCAACCTCAACGGCACCTGGCTCGGCAGCGAGACGGCCTCGCTGCGCGCCCCGGCGGTCAAGGTGCGGATCATCGCGTTGCCGCCGGTCGACGCCTCGAAAGGCGCGGCGGTCACGATCGGCGCGCTCGGCTGGGGCGTGAACCCGAAGTCGGCGAACCGGCGGGCGGTCTCCGACTTCCTGGCGTTCGCGATGCAGAAGAAGTACATCGACCGGATCGCGACCGACGCCGACAACATCCCTTCGCGCTCCGACTCCCCGGCCCCCGAGGAGCTCACCTCGATCCAGGAGTCGATCCGCACCGCGACGGCGGTCAGCCTCGACTTCGACGGCGTCGCCACGGTGGCGCCCAAGTGGTTCAACGACGTCTTCCTCCCGCTCGACGACAAGCTCGTCGGCGGGTCGATCAACGCCGGGAAGTTCCTGGCCGAGGGCAAGGCGCAGACCGCCGAGCTGGGCGACTGATGGTCGCGGACACCGTGGCGCGGCCCGCGGCACGGCCGGGGCGGGTGCGGACCGCCGGTGGCGCCCTGCACGTCGAGCGCCGCCGGTTGTACCTCCCGTTGCTGCTGCCGGCACTGGTCGCCTACCTGATCTTCTTCGTCGTGCCGTCGATCTTCGGTGTCGTGCTCAGTTTCGCCGAATGGTCGGGGCTGGGCACCGAGTTCTCCTGGGCCGGCCTGGCCAATTACGCCGAACTCCTGTCGAGCCGGATGTTCCTGTCGTCGTTCCTGAACACCGTCCTGCTGACGCTGGTCGTCGGGGTGGCGCTCTTCCTCATCGCGGTCGCCGCGATGGTCGCGCTGCGCACCGCCCGCGCCGGCGCCTTCATCCGGTCGGCCGTCTTCCTGCCGTTCATGATCTCACCGATCGCCGTCGGTCTCGCGGTCTCGTTCCTGTTCAACCCGAACGGCATGGTCAACAGCGTCCTCGGGCTGGCCGGGCTGGACGCGCTGCGCCAGCCGTGGCTCGGACCCGAGCTCATCTTCCGGGTGATCATGGCCGGGGTCGTGTGGAGCGCCGCCGGCTTCTACGTCGTCCTGGTGATGTCCGCGGTGGACGGGATCCCGCCGAGCCTGTACGAGGTGGCCCGCATCGAGGGCGCCGGCCTGATCCAGCAGTTCAGGTACGTCACCCTGCCGCTGACCCGTGACATGATCGCGACCGCCGCGGCCCTCTGGGCGATCGCCGGAATCAAGACGTTCGAGATCGTCATCGCCTTCGTCGGCACGGCCGGCACCCCGCCGCCGGAGGCCAGGACCCTCGCGGTCGAGCAGTACCTGCGGGTCACGGGCGGACGCGTCGGCGGCCTGGCCCAGCTCGGCGAGGCGGCCGCCATCGGGGTGGTCATGACGGTCGTCACCGTCGGGCTGATCGTGCTGTCCCGCCGCATCCAGCGGCGCGACCGGCTGGAGTGGTCATGACCGGCACCGCGGGCCGCCGCCCGGCCGACGCCTTCGGCTCTGCGGCGATCCTCCTGGTCAGGGCCGGCTTCTGGCTCTGGGTGCTGCTCAACCTCGCCATGGTCCTGTGGGTCATGCTGAACTCGGTCAAGACCTCGCGGTCGATCTTCGCCGACCCCGTGGGGCTGCCCGGCACCTGGATGTGGGAGAACTTCGCCACCGCCTGGTCGACCTCGGGGCTCGGGGCCGCCACGCTCAACTCGGTGATCCTGGTGGCCGTCTCGGTCGCGCTCATCATGGGGCTCGGCATCCCGGCCGCGTACGCGGTGGCCCGGCTGGGCGGGCGGTCGAGCGGGCCGGTCGCGACGTTCTTCGCCGTCGGCATGAGCATCCCGTTCCAGGCGTTCGCCGTTCCGATGGTGCTGATCAGCGCCGGCCTGTCGCGGTTCATGATCGACTGGATCACGGGGGCCTGGGACCCGCGCATCACCGTGGCGCTCTTCTACGTCGTGCTGAGCCTGCCGTTCAGCGTCTTCGTGCTCATCGGCTACTTCCGGTCGCTGCCCGGCGAACTGGAGGAGGCCGCGGCCCTGGACGGCGCGACGCCGTTCAGGACGTTCTGGCAGATCATGGTCCCGCTCGCCAGGCCCGGCATCACGACCGTGGCCGTGCTGAACGTGCTCAGCCTGTGGAACGAGACCGTGATCGTGCTGATGCTGGTGCCCGACCAGCGCATGCAGACGCTGAACGTCGCGCTGCTCAACTTCTACTCCAACATGCAATACACCTCGAACTGGGGCGGGCTCTTCGCCGGCGTCGTCATCGTCGTGCTCCCCATGATCGCGATCTACCTCTGGTTCGGCCGCCGCATCGTCAACGGCATGACGCAAGGCATCGGCAAATGACCGGCAATCACGCGGAAACGGATGGTCACCACATGCACGGAACGGTCGGACTCATCGGCGCGGGCGGCATCGCCAACGCGCATCTACCGGCCTGGCTCGACCTCGGCTACGACGTCGTGGTCTTCTCCGTCGCCGACGACGCGGAGCAGCTCATCGCCCGGCACGGCGGCGGCCGGCCCGTGGCCGACCTGGCGGCGCTGTTCGGCGCGGCCGACGTCGTCGACATCTGCACGCCCACGCACACCCACCGCGAGCTGGCCCTCGCCGCCCTGGAGCACCGCCTCCCGACCGTGTGCGAGAAACCCCTGACCCGCACCCTGGCGGAGGCGGAGGATCTCGTCGCGCGGTTCGCCGAGGCCGGGGTGCCGCTCTTCCCGGCGCACGTCGTCCGGTACTTCGCCGAGTACGAGGAGCTGTGGAACGCGGTGCGGCGCGGCGACGTGGGCCGGGTCGGCGTGCAACGCCACACCCGGCAGGGACGCAGCCCGCGCAGCGGCTGGTACCTGGACGAGCACCGCTCCGGCGGCGTGCTCCTCGACCTCATGATCCACGACATCGACATCGCCCGCTGGATCGGCGGCGACGTCGAGCGGGTGTTCGCCCGGACGAACGTCGTGGACGGCAGCCAGAGCACCCAGGCGTTCCTGACGCATGCCGGGGGCGCGATCTCGCTGCTCACCGCGACCTGGACCACGGCTCCCATCGAGTTCCGCACGCAGTTCGAGGTCGCGGGCTCCGACGGCGTCGTGCACGGCGACTCCGCCGAGCGCCGCGCCTTCCGCTACCAGGGAAGCGCCGAGCCCGGCGCGGACCTCCTTCCCGACTTCTCCCCGCTGACCAGCCCCTACCGCGCCGAGCTGGCAGATTTCCTGCACTCCGTCACGAGCGGCGCCGCGCCGAGGGTCACCGCCCTCGACGGCCTTGAGGCCATGCGCATCGCCGACGCCGTGGCCCGCTCGGCCGCCAGTGGCCTGCCCGTCGACCTTCAGCCCGCCACGGAAGAGGTTTCTGCCGCATGAGGATCGGACTCCTCTCCTTCGCCCACCTGCACGCGACCGAATACGCCGCCGCCCTGCGACGTGCCGGCGACATCGAGATCGCGGCGTGCGACCCCGGCCACGCCGACCGCCCCGCCGGCGAGCTCGGCGGCCGGGCGCTCGCCGACGCGCTCGGCGTCGGCTACTTCGAGACCGAGGAGGACCTCTGGGCGTGGCGGCCGGACGGCGTGGTGATCTGCGCCGAGAACGTCCGGCACCGCGAGCTGGCGGTGCGCGCGGCGGCCGAGGGCGTGGCCGTGCTGTGCGAGAAGCCGCTGGCGACGTCGCTCGCGGACGCGGCCGAGATGCTCGACGCCGCGCGGGCCGCGGGCACCTTGCTGATGACGGCGTTCCCGGTCAGGTTCGCCCCCGCCTACGCCGAACTGCGCGCGGCGGTACGACGCGGAGACCTCGGCCGGATCGTCTCCGTCGCGGCCACGAACTGCGGCGGCGTGCCCACCACCCGGGACTGGTTCGTCGACCCGGCGCGCAGCGGCGGCGGCGCCCTGACCGACCACGTCGTGCACGTGGCCGACCTGCTCGCCGACCTCCTGGACGAGGACCCCGTCGAGGTGTACGCGATCGCCAACACGATCCCGAACCCGGGCCGCGACGGCGCCGCCGCACCGGTCGAGACGGCCGGGCTCGTCTCGCTGCGTTACCGCGACGGCGCCATCGCCTCGATCGACTGCTCCTGGTCGCGGCCGCCCGGCCGGCCCAACGCCGGTGACCTGGTCACGCTGACCGTCGTCGGCACCGAGGGCGTGGCCGAGATCGCGCCCTTCGCCGGCGTCCTCACCGGCTGGAACAGCCAGGGCGCGGTCGCCTCCGGTTACGGCGCGCCGCTGGACGACCTGCTGATCCGCGCCTTCCTCGACGCGGTCCGCACCGGTGAGGCCCGCCAGCCCGACGCGCGGGCGGGCTACCGCACCGTCGCGCTGGTCGAGGCGGCGTACCGGTCGCTGACCGGGGCGGTCCCCGTGCGTCTTGAGATGGGGAACCGATGAGCCGCGGCCTGGCCGGCATCGCCCTGTCCGTCGCGGTCGCCGCGGCCCTGGCCGTCGTGCCCGGCCACGCCGCCACTGCCGCCGCCACTGCCGCCGCCGCTGCCGCCACCGCTGCCGCCGAGACGCCGGCCTCCCGTACGACGGTGACCTTCACCGACACGCACGAGGTGCTGCACGGCAACCCGTACACCGGCACCGCCTTCGACATCAACTCGCCCAAGCCCGCCGGCAAGCGCGGCTACGTCTTCACCGACGATCCCGCGATCACCGCGTTCGTCGACGGCGAGGAGAAGATCCCCGACGACGCGGACATCGTCCGGCTGCAGATCGCGTGGGCCGACTTCGAGCCCGAGGACGACGCCTTCACCTGGGACCGCCTGGACGCGTTCATGAAGCGCGTCGTCGAGCAGGGCAAGACCGTCGAGTTCCAGCTCCTCATGTCCGAGGCGCCCGACATCGATAACGACCCCAGCGTCTTCGCCTACGAGTACCCGCCCGCCTGGCTGTTCGACAAGCTCGGCGCGGGGTTCCGGCTCGCGCCGTACAACACGGTCTACAAGTCGCGGCAGCCCATCTACCACGACCCGATCTACCTCGCCGAGCTCAAGGAGGCGGTCGGCGCCTTCGCCGCCCGCTACGACAGGAACCCGGGGATGGCCTGGGTCGACCTGCGCGCCTTCGCGCTGTTCGGCGAATGGTCGGGCTGGAACGACGCGATGAACTTCCCGTGGCCCGACAACGCCACCCGCTCGGCGACGCTGCGCGCGATCATCGACATCTACGCCGACGCCTTCACCGAGACGATGGTCATGATGCCGAACCCCGGCGCGGACGTGATCGCGTCCGACCCCGACGCCGACACGCAGGCCAAGCGGTACGTCGCGTTCGGCTACGACCAGGCCGCCCGCAACGAGAACTGGGGCCTGCGGTCCGACACCGTGAACAGCGCGTTCCCGTGGATGCAGTACGGCACCGGCAGCGAGAACGTGTGGATCAACCGCAAGCTCCGCCGTGACCTCATCCAGGTCTCGGAGGGAGCGGGCTGGGACAGCGGGATCATGCTGAACAACCCGCGGCTCGTGGTCAAGAACGCGCTGGAGGGCTACCACTCGAACCTCCAGGGCATCAACAACACGAGCTTCGCGCAGTGGCAGGCGATGAAGGACGCCTACGGCGAGTGGTTCACGACGCTCGGGCGTTACTCCGGCTACCGCTTCCTCATGCCGCGGGCGACGTACGACTCGCGGGTCACGCCCGGTGGCCGCTTCACGCTCGCCCACACCTGGACCAACAACGGCGTCGGCTTCAGCCCGCGCAGGTACCCGCTGGAGGTGCGCTTCACCGACCGCGCCACGGGCGAGGTGGTGTGGCGCGGCACCGACGACTCGCTCGACCAGACGAAGTGGTTCAAGGGGGACGTGCGCGAGCTGCGATCGGCGTTCACGCTGCCCGCCGGCGTCCCGGCCGGGACCTACGACGTCGCGGTGGCCATGCTCGGCGCCGACGGCGAACCGCGCATCGAGCTGGCCATGCCGGACGGCGCCGGCAAGGTGTACCCGATCGGCACGGTCGAGGTCGTGCCCGGGGTCACGCCGCCGGCCGCGCTCGCGGCGCCGCTCGTCCAGTTCAAGGTCGAGAACGAGGACTACACCGAGGCCAGGGGCGCGTACGGCGTCGAGGCGCCGCCCGAGGGCGGCTTCGGCTCGGTCTACCTGGACGAGGCCGGCGAATGGGCCGAGTACGACAACGTCGTGGTGCCCGCGAGCGGGACCTACCGGGCCGAGTTCCGCGTGTCGTCCGAGCAGGGCAACCGGTTCCGGGTCGAGGTGGACGGCCGGGACGCGCTCGGGACGGTCACCGTGCCGGACTCCGGCGGCTACAACGTCTACCGGACGGTCGAGCGCGACCTCACCCTCTCCGAGGGCCGCCACACGATCCGGATCATCCGCGAGGACGGCCGCTGGTTCTTCATGAACTGGATGCGGTTCACCCGCGAGCGGCCCGAGTCGATCACGATCCAGGCCGAGAAGCCCACCGCGCAGGAGGGCGTCTGGCTCGCCGCCGAGGACGCGGTCAACGACGACGGAACCCCCGGCGTCTCCGTCGTCGACACCGGCGACTGGCTGCGGTACGACGACGTCGAGATCCCCGCGAACGGCGACTACCTGCTGCAGTTCCAGTACTCGACGGTCAACGCCGACCCGCTGAGGTTCCGGGTCGAGGTCGACGGGGCCGACGTCTCGGGCGTGCTGAGCCTGCGCGACACGGGCGGGGTCAACCGGATCAGGACCGAGGACTTCGTCGTCGGGCTGACCGCCGGCAGGCATGCGATCAAGGTGGTGTGGACGGAGGCCCACTCCAACATCGTGTGGAACCGGATGCGTCTCGACCTGCAGGGCGCCGCCTCGCAGACGATCGAGGCGGAGCACTACACCATGCAGTGGAACCTGGGCCAGGAATGGGCCTGGAAGGGGGCCGACACCGGCGTGGTGGTGGGCGCGTACCAGGGCGCCGACGGCCCCGTGCGGGCGGTCGGCCACGTGGACGAGGGCGACTACCTGCGCTACGAGAACGTCTTCGCGCCGCACACCGGGCTCTACCGGGTCGGGTTCACCGCCGCGTCCGGCAAGGGCACCTCCTTCCGCTTCGAGGTGGACGGCGACCGGTACCCGGTGCACGTGCCGGACACCGGCGGCGACGGCCACTTCACCACCGTCGGCACCTGGGTGAAGCTCACCGCGGGCGCGCACACGTTCCGGATCGTCGCCGAGGGGAGCGGCCTGCTGCTCGACGCGTTCACCGTCACCGCGGGCACCGCCGCGACCAAGGCGCTCGTCGTGACCGGCGCGACCGCGCTCAAGGCGGGCGAGAGCGCCACGCTCACCGTCGAGGCCGTGCGCGCCGACGGCAGCCGCATCCCGGTCTCCGACGGCGTCACCTACGTCAGCTCGGACCCGTCGGTCGCGACGGTGGACGCGCACGGCGTGGTGAAGGCGGTGTCCTGGGGCTCGACGACCATCACGGCGATCCACGACGGCCTCTCGGACGGCTACCCGCTGACCGTCACCGACCCCGCGCTGATCCTCACCCACGTCAACGACGACGACCAGCGGGTGAGATACTCCGGCGCCTTCGGCGTGGACCGGAACCGCGGCCTCGGCGACTACGGCGACGACGTGCACTACTCCACCGAGAAGGGCGACTACGCCGAGCTCACCTTCACCGGCACCGGCATCAGCTTCCTCACCGAGCGCTACACCGACATGGGGGTCGTCGACCTCTACGTGGACGGCGAGCTGCGCGCCTCGGCCGACTGCTACGGCCCCGTCCGTCAGGGACAGCAGCGGGTGTTCCGGGCGAGCGGCCTGAAACTGGGCGAGCACACGATCCGCGTCGTGAACAGGCAGAGCGCCGCCGACACCGGACGGATCGCCATCGTGGACGCCTTCGTCGTGGAGGTGCCGCGCCCGTGGGCCGACGGCGCCGAGCTGACCGCCGAGACGAAGAAGACGTCGGTGCGGCTGGCCTGGCCCAGGTCGCCGATCGCGACCGGCTACGCCGTCTTCGACGGTGACACCGAGGTCGCCCGCGTCCCGGCGAACCGGACCAAGGCGAAGATCGGCCCACTCGTGCCGGGCCCGGCCCACACGTTCACGGTGCGGCCCGTCCTGCCGGGCGGCACGGTGCTGTCGTTCGGGCTGACGGCCGAGGTCACGCCATGACCGTCCTGCGCGAGGGACGGCTCCGCATCGAGGGAGCCGCCGACCCGGTCTCCGGGACGCTGCCGATCCTGTCCGGCGTGCGCCCTGCCACCGGGGACGGCGTGGGCGTGGACGACGAGATGCGCCGGAACCTGGTCTACGGCCGGCCGCGCTCACTCCTGCCGTACACCCGGCAGTGGGGGTACGGCCGGGACCGCGCCGAACGCGAGCTGCCCACGGTGGTCCTGGAGAACGACGTGCTCACCGCGACGTTCCTGCCGGGCTACGGCGGGCGCCTGTGGTCACTCGTGCACCGGCCCAGCGGCCGGGAACTGCTGCACCGCAACCCGATCCTGCAGCCCGCCAACCTCGCGCTGCGGGACGCGTGGGTCGCCGGCGGGGTGGAGTGGAACCTGGGCACGACCGGGCACTGGCCGCTGACCTGCGAGCCGCTGCACGCGGTCCGGGCGACCGCCGCCGACGGGACGCCGGTGCTGCGCATGTTCGAGTTCGAGCGGCTCCGGCGGCTGGTCGTGCGGATCGACGCCTGGCTGCCCGCCGGGTCGCCGGTGCTCTACGTGCACGTCTCCCTGCACAACCCCGCCGACCAGGTGACGCCGGTCTACTGGTGGTCCAACATCGCCGTGCCGGAGAGCGAGAGGGTCCGGGTGCTCTCCCCGGCCGAGCACGCCTTCCACTTCGACTACGTGAGCGATCTGCGGCACGTGGACTTCCCCGGGACGGACGGCGCCGACCGCAGCTACCCGGCGCGGGCCGTCCGGGCGGCCGATTACTTCCTGGACCTGCCCGAGGGGGCGCGCCGCTGGATCGCGGCCCTGGACGAGGGCGGGTCGGGGCTCGTCCAGACCTCCACCGGCAGGCTGCGCGGCCGCAAGCTGTTCTGCTGGGGGGCCACGACCGGCGGCCGTCAGTGGCAGGAGTGGCTGTCCGGCCCCGGCGCGCCGTACCTGGAGATCCAGGCCGGGCTCGCCAGGACCCAGCTGGAACACCTGCCGATGCCCGGCGGCGCGACCTGGTCCTGGGTCGAGGCGTACGGCCGGCTCGACGTCGACGCGGCGGCCGTGCACGGGAGCTGGCGGGAGGCGTGCGCGGCGACGGCCGAGGCCCTGGAACGGCTCGTCACTCCGGCGCGGCTGGAGGAGGCGCTGGGGCAGGCGGCGGCGTTCGGGCCGCAGGAGGAGTGGCTGGCCGAGGGCTCCGGCTGGGGCGGCCTGGAGGGGCTCGCCGGCTTCCCGCCGCCGGGCCCCGAACAGTCGCCCTGGCAGGAGTTGCGGGCCACCGGCCGCCTGCCGGTCTGCGACCCGCCCGCGTCCCCGATCACCGGACGGCGCTGGCGGGAGTCGCTGGAGAGGAGCGCGGACGACTGGCATGCGTACTACCACCTGGCTCTGATGCGCCTGGCGGACGGCGAGGACGACGCGGCCCGCGACGCCTGCGAGCGGTCGGCCGGGGCGCGCAGGACCCCGTGGGCGTTGCGCGTCCTGGCCTTCCTCGCCGCGTCGCCGGAGGAGGCGGCCGACCTCCTGCTGGAGGCGCACCGGCTGCGCCCGGACCTGCGGGAACTGGCCGTCGAGACCCTTGACGCGCTGCTCGTGGCCGGGCGGTCCGCGGCGGCGCTCGCCCTGATCGAGGCGCTGCCGTACCGCGACCACGGCCGCGTCCGGCTGGCCGAGGCCAGGGCCGCGCACGCGACCGGCGACCTCGGCCGCCTGCGCCGCCTGCTGGCGGACGGGATCCGCGTGGACGACCTGAGAGAGGGGGAGGTCTCGCTCGACCGCCTCTGGCTGGCCGTCCACCCCGGCGAACCCGTCCCGCCCCGGTACGACTTCCGCATGTCCGAACCCGGCTAGAAGTAGTCCGCCGACCAGTGGGCGGCGTTCGCCGCGCCGGTCACGGGGGCCGGGTCGCCCAGGATCGCGCGGGCCATCCCGGTGCGGTCCCGCTCCCGGACGACGCTCGCGAACAGGTGCGGCAGGGCCGGCTCGGCCCAGGTCAGCCTGGCCCTGCCGGTACGGACGCCCCTGGCCGCCGCCTCGGCGGCCAGCGCGGAGAGCACCTCGGGCAGGTCTCCGGCCACCTCCAGCACGTCCAGGACGCCGCCGTCCCATCGCACGGCGGCGTACCCGGCGTCCCCGGCCAGCAGCTCGACCGGGTCGCCGTACCAGATCGGCAGCCGGTCCCGCCAGTGCGCCTCGTCGCGCACGGCGGTCAGCGGACGCCGCGCGTTGTGCCGCTCGTACACCTCCCGCAGGATCGCCGCCTCGCCCACGGGGATCCGGCGCAGCCCCCGCCCGGCCGGGCCGGTAGGCCGCAACGGGCCGGACACCGTCCGCAGCTCGAAGCCGGTCCACTCCTTGTAGACCCCCGGCGTGCCGGTGAACAGCAGCGACCAGGCACAGCCGTCGGCCGCCATCGCCTCGGCCGCCATCGCCAGCAGCCGCCGGACGTGCCCGCGCCCGCGGACCGACGGATGGGCGGCGACGTTGGCCACGCCGCCTGCCCGCACCTCGCCGCCCTGGCCGTCGTGGAGGCGGCGCGGCAGGTAGTACACGCAGGCCGACACGTCGCCGGTCACGAACGTCCTGCCGTACCGGCCGGGGTCGGTCTCGTACAGGGGCACCACGTGCGGGGCGTCGAAACAGGCGGCCCACAGCGCGTGGAGCGCCTCCCGGTCGCCGGGACGGGCGGTGCGCAGGGACGTCATCCCATCCTCCCGAGCAGCTCCGGCGTCACCTCGTGCGCCAGCGGGACGCCGCGGGCGTACCGGGCGATCTCCTCGACCACCAGCCGGCCCTGGCGGGCCCGGCCCGAATCGGTGCCGGCCGCCTGGTGCGGGGTGAGCAGCACGTTCGGCAGCGCGCGGAACGGGTGCCCGACCGGCAGCGGCTCCTCGTCGAAGACGTCGATCGCCGCGTCCAGCCGTCCCGAACGCAGCTCGGCCAGCAGGGCGGCCTCGTCCACCAGCCACGACCTGGCGGTGTTGACCAGCCCGGCGCCGTCGGGCATCAATGCCAGCTCCCGCGCCCCGAGCAGGTGGCGCGTCTCCGGCAGCGCCGGGGCGTGCACGGCCACGATCCGGCTGGTGGACAGCAGCTCGTCCAGCTCCACGGCGCCCTCGTGGTAGGGGTCGGCGACGGTGACCTCGGCGCCGAGCGCGCGGACGAGGTCGAGGTAGGCCCGGCCGGTCCGGGAGGCGCCGATGACGCCGATCGGGCAGCCGAGGATCTCCCGCCTGGCCGGCGCCCGCTCGGCCGCCTCCCACGGCCGGCCGCCGCGCAGGGCGTGGTCGAAGCGGTGCACCTGGTGCAGCAGCGCCAGCGTGAACGTCAGCGCCACCTCGGCGACCGACCGGGCCATGGCCGCGCCCGCCTGCGTCACCCGGACGCCCCGCGCCCACAGCTCGCCGGTGACGAACGGCTTGACCGTCGCTCCGGTGTGCGCGACCAGCCGCAGCGCCGGCGCCCGGTCGAGCAGCTCGGCGGTCAGCGGCGGCACCCCCCACGAGGTCACCAGCACCTCGGTGCCGGGCAGCGCCTCGGGCAGCGCGCGGTGGTCGTCGAGCAGCCGCACGTCCCCCAGGGCCGACAGGGCGGCGGGGTCGGGGAAGAACTGCGCACGCAGCGGCGGCGGAACGCTGACCAGGACGCGCACGGCGGAGTCAGCCGAGCCAGGCATCGCGGTGCTCCGCCACGAAGTCGTCGTCGGTCAGCCACGGGTAGGCGGCGCTGACGCGGGTCAGCTCCTCGGCCTGGCCGGGGGAGAGGCCCTCGGCCGGGTCGAGGCACCAGGTGCCCGCCAGCAGGCCCTGCCTGCGCAGCACCTCGTGCACGCCGGCGATGCAACCGGCGAAGGCGTTGGCGCTGTCGAAGACGGCGGCGTTGGCGTCGGTGAGCGCCGTGGCCCGTCCCCACCACGGCGCCGGGTCGTCGCGCAGGCCGTCGACCATCTCCACCGCCGCCCGGGTCCACACCGCCCACTGGCCGAGCAGCCCGCCGGCGAAGCGCAGGCCACCGGGCAGCTCGGCCAGCAGATCGCCGATGATGTGGTCGTCGTTGCCCGTGTAGAGCGTGACCTGGTCGGCCCGGTCGGAGGCGGCCACGCCGTGCGCCACGTCCAGCGAGCGGTAGCGGTCGAACGCCGCCACCTTCACCGCGACCGTGGAGGGCTGGTCGGCCAGGGCCCGCCAGAAGCCGCGCGACAACACCGGCCCGCCGATCGCCGCCTGGAGGTAGAAGCCGACGACCGGCAGCACCTCGCCCACGGCCCGCGCCCGCGCCAGCAGGTCGTCCTCGGAGGCACCCGGCACGACCGGCGAGAGCAGCACGGCGTCGTACCCGAGCGAGGCGGCCAGCTCGGCCTCGGCCACCGCCTGCGCGGTCGGCCCGCACGTCCCGGCGACCAGCACCGGCCGCTCCCCGGCGGGCTCCCGGGCGGACTCGCGGGCGACGTCGGCGGCCAGCCGGAGGACCGGCTCCAGCAGCCCGGCCCCGCGGATCTCGAACTGGGTCGTGTGCACGCCCACGGCCAGGCCGCCGGCCCCCGCCGCCAGGTAGTACCGGGTGAGCGCGGCCTGGCGGCGCTCGTCCAGCGTCCGGTCCGCGGTCAGCGCCAGCGGGTGGGCGGGGATGACGGTCCCCGCCCGCAGGCGCGACAGCGCGGGGTTCGGCGTGGGCATCAGAATCTCCCGTCTCGTACGGCGAACTTGGTGGGTTTGCCCGACGTCGGCAGCCCGGCGGCCAGCCAGTCGGCCTGCCAGTCGACCAGCGTGCCCAGCGGCACGTGCGGGTAGCCGAAGAGGCGGTGGCAGAGCGTGGCGTCGTTCAGCAGCGCCGTCCCGGCCTCCGAACCCTCGAAGGACACCGGCGTGCCGAGGCGCGCGCCGAAGGCGGCGGCCACCCGGCGCACCGAGGCGGTCTCGGGGCCGGTCAGGTTCAGCGTGAACGGCGTGCCCGCCGTCGCGTGGGCCAGCGAGCGCAGCACGACCTCGTTGGCGTAGCCCTGCCAGACCACGTTGACGTGCCCGGTCCTCACGTCCACCGCGGCGCCGGACAGCACCCGCTGCCCGATGTCGGCCAGGACGCCGTACCGCAGGTCCACGGCGTAGTTGAGGCGGACGATCGTCACGGCCGTGCCGCGGGTGGCGGCCGCGTGCTCGAAGACGCGCTCGCGGCCGAGGCAGCTCATCGCGTACTCGCCCACCGGCCCGACCGGGTCGCCCTCGACGCTGCCGCCGGACGACAGGGGCACCAGC
Source organism: Nonomuraea sp. NPDC005730 (assembly GCF_040630865.1). NCBI lineage: Bacteria > Bacillati > Actinomycetota > Actinomycetes > Streptosporangiales > Streptosporangiaceae > Nonomuraea > Nonomuraea sp. NPDC005730. The sequence continues at coordinate 27,244 of NZ_JBEXYK010000027.1, read as the reverse complement.
GGGTAGACGTTGCCCGTGGACAGCGCGGCGACGCGCGCCCCGCCGTACCGCTCGGCGACGCGGGCGGGCAGGGCCGCGTTGACGACCCAGGCCAGGTACGGCGCGGCGGACGTGCCGAACTTCGCCCCGACCATGAAGACCACGTCCGCGGCGTCGGGCAGCGTGCCCAGGTCGCCGTCGAGCAGGTCGAAGGGGACGACGTCCACGCCGTGCCCGGCCAGCGCGCCGGCCGCCGCGCGGTCGGACCAGCGGGAGACGGCGAAGACGCGGTCGGCGCCGCGCCCGGCGGCGTCCAGGCCGCGCCGGGCCAGGCGGCACAACGTGGGCCCCATCTTGCCCCCGGCGCCCAGCACGACCAGGTCGCCGGAGCCGGCGGCGAGGTCGGCGACGAGCGACTCGGACGGGCGGGTGAGGTGCTCTTCCAGATCGTCGACGGAGGTGAACATCAACCCTTGATCCCCGACATCGTGACTCCTTCGGTGAAATAACGCTGGCCGACCAGGTAGGCGGCGAAGATCGGTACGAACGCGACCGTGGCCCCGGCCAGCACGACGCTGAGCGGGACGTTCTCCGTCTGCAGGGAGGCGATGCCCACGGTAAGGGTCCGCATGTCGGCGCCGCCGCCGATGATGAGCGGCCAGAGCAGGTCGTTCCAGTGCCACAGGAAGACGAAGACGCCCAGCGTGGCCAGGATCGGCTTGCACAGCGGCAGGACGATCCTGATGAAGATCCGCCATTCGGAGGCGCCGTCGAGCCGGGCCGCCTCGAACAGCTCGTCCGGCAGGCCCATGATGAACTGCCGCATGAGGAAGACCGCCTGCGCGTTGGCGAGCGTCGGCAGGATCAGCCCCCAGTACGTGTCCACCCCGCCCAGCTCGGCGATGAGCATGAAGGTCGGGATGAGCGTCACGTGGTAGGGCACCATGACCATGGCCAGGAACGACCAGAACATGGGCTCGCGGCCGGGGAAACGTTTCTTGGCGAAGGCGTATCCGGCCAGCGAGGCCAGCAGCAGCACGGCCACCACGCTGACCACGGAGTAGATCAGCGTGTTGACCGTCCAGGTGACCAGGTCGCGCCCGCCCAGCACCTCGCCGTAGGCGCTGAAGTCGACCGGCCAGGGCAGCATGCTCTCCGGGAACGTCACGGCCGTGCCCGGCTTCAGCGACAGCACGACCATCGCGTAGAACGGGAACAGCGTGACCGGCGTGGCGACGGCCAGCAGGACGAACCTGGCGACCTTCCCGGCCCTGGTCGGCTCCAGCGCCTTGTACGGGCGGTATGTCGTCACTTCGACCTCCCGATCATCAGGCGCTGGATCAGCGCGACCACGAGGGTCATGACGAACAGCGCGACGCCGATGGCGCTGGCGTAGCCGAAGTCGAAGTTCTTGAACGCCTGCTCGTACAGGGCCATGACCAGCGTGAAGCTGCCGTGCGCCGGGCCGCCGCCGGTCATCACGTAGACCAGGTCGAACACCTGGAAGGAGTTCGTCGTCTCGATCACGGCGACGAAGAACAGCGCGGGGCGCAGCTGCGGGGCCACGATGTAGCGGAACCGCTGCCAGGTGGAGGCGCCGTCGGTGAGCGCGGCCTCCTCCAGCTCCCGCGGCAGGTCCTGCAGCCGGGCCAGGACGATCAGCATGCCGTAGCCGAACCTGGACCAGACCGAGACGATCACCAGGGCCGGGATGACCAGCGTGGTGGAGGCCAGCCAGGACTGCCCGGTGAGCTTGGTGATCGGCCCCTCGGAGGAGAACAGCCAGGTGAAGACCGTCCCGGCCAGGACCAGGCTGGTGACGACGGGCAGGAAGAAGACCGAGCGGAAGAAGGCGGCCCCGCGGAAGGCGCGGCGCACCAGCAGCGCCATGCCCACCGAGGCGGCCATCGACGCCGGCACGTACAGGATCGTGTAGATCAGCGTGATGCGCAGCGACTCCCAGAAGACGGGGTCGGCGGCCATCCGCCGGTAGTTGTCCACGCCGGTCCACTCCGGGCTGGCGCCGATGGAGGAGTCGAAGAACCCCAGCAGCACCCCGGCGACGGACGGGCCGAACCGGAAGAGCAGGAAGAGCAGGAGGCACGGCAGGACGAACAGCAGTCCGGTCCGCGCCTCCCACCGCCTGACGTCGATCGCCGCCATCAGCCACCCAGCAGCGCGTCCGCGGCCTTGGCCGCGTCGGCGAGCGCCTGCTCGGGCGTCTTCTTGCCGATCAGCGCGGCCTGGATCTCGGGAGCCAGGACGCCCATCACGTCACGCGCCTTCTCGTGCAGCGGCCCGGCCGTGGTCAGGTCGAGCGCCTTCTCCACCTCGGCCTGCACCGGGTCGGCCGCGTACAGCGAGCCGGTGGACTTGCGCGGGGAGAAGTAGCCCGAGGCCAGGTCGTAGGCCTTGCTCGGGGCGGCCCCGGTGGCGAAGCCGATCCACTTGCCCGCCGCCTCCTTGTGGTCGGACGCCTTGAGCAGGGCCAGCGAGCCGACCGTGCCGTAGGCGACCTGCTTGGCGTCGGTCAGCGGAGGCAGGACCTTGATGTTCTCCTTGCCCCAGAACGACTCGACGTCGGCGGGCAGCTGCTGCCAGGTGCAGGCCACCTTGTTCTGCGCTGTCCTGGTCTGCTCGAACTTGGGCAGCCCGGTCAGCAGGTCCTTCTCCACGTAGCCGCCGTCGGCCAGCTTCTTCAGGAAGGTCAGCGCCTTGACGCCCTCGGCGCCGCCGAAGGCCGCCGACTTGCCGTCGGGGCTGAACACGTCGCCGCCCGCCTGCCACAGCAGCGGGTAGAACGACTGGTTGAGGGTGGCGGCGGGGTCGGCCCAGTAGTTGGTGACGTCGACGTCCTTGGCCTTGAACCTCGGGGCCAGGGCGAGCACGTCGTCCCAGGTCTTGGGGAACTCGGTGACGCCGGCGGCGTCGAAGGCCTTCTGGTTGCAGACCAGCGGGTTGGCCGACATGAGGATCGGCGCGCCCATGACCTTGCCGTCGATGGTGACCGACTTCAGGGCGTTGTCCCGGTAGTCGGCCTTGTCGGCGAGGTAGGCGTCCACCGGCTCCAGCGTCCTGGCGTACTTGGGGAGCTGGTCGGGGATGAGGTAGACCACGTCGGGCGCCTTGTTGCCGGCGATCGCCGTGGACAGCGCCTCGTCGCGCTTGGCCCACGGGTAGATCTCGACCTTGACGTCGATGTTCGGGTTGGCCGCCTCGAACGCCTTGGTCTGCTCGTCCCAGAACGCCTGGTGCTTGGGCTGGTCGGCGATGTTCGGGTAGATCCACATGGTCACGGTCTGCTTCTCGTCGCCTCCGGAGCCGCCGCCGCAGGCGGTCAGCGTGCCGAGGGCGGCCGCAGCGGCGGCCAGCGCGCGCAGTCGCATGATGGTTCCTTCCTAGGATGCGGGCACGGTGACGACCGTGCCGCTGTGCCGGGCCTTCTCGGCGGCGAAGACCGCGAGGTGGCTGTGGAGCGACTCGGTGGGGCCCGAGCGCACGTGTGCGGGGTCGCCGGTGGCCAGCGCGGTGACGAAGGCGTCCATCACGCCGTCGTCGCCGCCGCCGTGGCCGTCGCCGGCGTTCGAGCCGGTCTCGGCGACGCTGCGCCGGCTGCTGCGGCCGTCGCGGAAGTCGAGGACCTCGACCGACTCGCCGTCGCCGATCAGCCGGCCGTGGGTGCCGAAGATCCTGGTCTGGCGGTGGGTCTGCTCGGTGAAGGCGGTCATGGTGAACGTCGCGGTCGCGCCGCCGGTCAGCTGCATGGCGAGCACCTGGTGGTCGACCACGTCGTTGTCGCAGGCGTAGACGCACCTGCCGTACGGGCCGGTGCGCAGGGCGTCCATGACCTGCTCCTCGTTCTCGCCGAGGACGCTGGTCGGCCAGTCGTAGCCGCGGTTCAGATACAGGCGGGGAGCCGAGTACGGGCACCCGGGCTCAAGGACGCAGTCGAGGCAGCGGTCGGCGGCCTGCTCCGGGCGCCGCTCGGGCCTGAAGTGGCCGAGCGAGCCGAAGCTGGCGACCTGCTCGATCCTGAGCCCGGTGACGTAGGTCAGCCAGTCGAGGTCGTGGGAGGACTTGGCCAGCAGCATCGGGCTGGCCAGGCGCTCGCTGCGCCAGGGGCCGCGCACGTACGAGTGCGCCTGGTGCCACCAGCCGACCGGCTCCAGGTGCTCGACGCTCATGACCTCGCCGAGCACGCCGCTGTCCACGGTCTGCTTCACCAGCGCGGTGTAGGGCGTGTAGCGCAGCACGTGGCAGACGGCGAGGAGCACGCCGGTCTCGCCGACGGCCGACACGATCTCGCGGCACTCCTCCTCGGTCGGCGCCATGGGCTTCTCGACGAGCAGCGCGTAGCCCGCCCGCGCCAGGGCGATGGCGGGCTCGACGTGCAGGCGGTCCTGGGTGGCCAGGACGACGGCGTCGGCCACCCGCTCGCGCAGCAGGTCGCGCCAGTCGCCGAACTCGCGCACGCCGGGGCCGGCCAGCCTGGCCCGGCGGGCGGGGTCGGGGTCGGCCACTGCGACCAGCTCCGCGCGATCGGGGTGCGCGGCGATCCAGGAGGCGTAGGTCTGCCCCCGGTTGCCCGCTCCCGCGACCGCCAGCGTTATCTTTCGCACCTAAATCACCAGATTTCCTGATGTGAGGACCTTCGGGCCGTCGGCCGGCAGCTCCCTGGCGACGCCCTCCTCGACGTTGCCCGTGTGCTGGACCACCTCGAAGGTCTTGATCGACAGGCGGCCGCCGCCGAACTGGCAGCCGGTCGCCGCGTAGCGGTTCCTGCCGGCGTCGAGCTGGACGTGGGCCCCGGCGTTCTGGCTGCGGACCCCGGCCAGCTGCCAGGAGACCAGCCCGGCGGCCTCCACCCGCGACAGCCCGGCCTCGGCCAGCTCGGTGCCGCCGTCGAGGCGGATGCGCTGGTCGGCCTTGCCGGCGGCGGCCAGGCCCACGTTCCTGACCGTGCAGCCGGTCAGCGACACCGAACCGGCGAAGACCAGCGGGGCCGCGCCCTCGGCGCCGTTCAGCGTCGAGCCGGACAGGCGCAGGTCGGCGCCGTTGAAGGCGTTGCCGCTCAGGCCGTGGAACGTGGTGCGGCTGACGTGCAGCGGCGCGGTCACGTTCGCCTGGACGATCTCGCTCTTGGCCGGGACGGTGAAGACGCAGCCCTCGATCAGGTTGGGCCGGCGCGACAACTTCGACTGCTGGGAGACGATCAGCGTGTGGCTGGCCGAGCAGCCGCGCATCTGCAGGCCGTCGGCGTTGACCCAGATCATGCCCGAGCCCTCCAGCGACGGCTTGCCGATGACCTGGAGGTCCTCCAGCGTCAGGTCGGTGACCTTCACCCGGGCCACGAACCACGAGCAGACGTGCTTGCGCACCGTGATGCGCTTGGCCGCCGAGCCCCAGGCCGCGCCGGAGTTGGCGAAGGTCATCAGGCCGGAGTTGCCGGTGTAGGTCAGGTCGTGCTCGTACTGGCCGTGGGTGACGAACGGGCCCTGGTCGTCGCCGTCGCCGTGGCAGTTCTCCACGTAGCAGTAGGCGCTGGCGGTGAAGTCGTTCAGGTGGCGGGCGTTGGCCGTGTGGCAGTCGCGGACGTGGCCGTACAGGCAGTAGATCTGCTGGGTCAGGTAGCCGGCCCCGCCCCAGGTCACGCTGGCGGGGTTTGTCAGGGTGCAGCGCTCGGTGCGGAAGTGGGTGGCCCAGCGCCGCATGACCAGCGGCCAGAACGTGCCCGTGCCGTGGATGCCCTCGACGTCGCAGTGGACGGCGTACTCGTAGGCCAGCGGGTGCGAGCCGGTGTACTGGTCGCCGTCCGCGACGCCCTCGAAGCGCAGGTTGCGCACGTGCACGCGCTCGACCGGCTCGACCAGGGTCCAGGTGATCGTCCGGCCGGCGGCCAGCTCCCAGCCGTTCTTGTAGTTGACCCTGATGTGCGTGCCGTCGACGATCTGGGTGACCTCGACCAGCTTCTGCAGCTCGCGCTCCCAGCGGCCGGACAGCGCGTTGACCTCGGCGCTCCACCACTGCCCGACCTTGAAGGCGGCGGAGTCGGCGACCTCGAAGACGTCCGACAGGTCGGGCACCGCGGCGCTCAGCTTGTGGCTGACCGTGGTGGCGGTGACCTTGCCGCGGAAGAACATGACTGCCGCGAACGGGTCGTCCTGGCCCGCCTTCTCGATGCCGACGGTGCGCATCGTGTGGCCGCCGAAGTCCAGCACCAGGCCGGAGCGCTGGAACTTGTGGCGCTTGACGAAGTTGAGGTCGGTGTGGGCCTCGATCCTGGCGACGGCCGGGTCGCCGACCATGGCCTCCAGCGCGGCGTCGGCGGGCGTCTTGTCGTCGAAGACGCCGAAGGCGCGGAAGTCGAGGCAGCCGTCGTGCAGCTGGATCCAGCGGCCCTTGGGCGCGGAGCCGAGCACGGTGCCGCCGTTGGCGGGCGTGGTCGAGGCCGCGTCCCAGCGGACGAGCTTGCCGCCGCCGTCGCCCGGCTTGAGATAGCCCGCGACCTGCGCCAGCGTGCCGTCCGCCAGTTTGGCGGCCTCGAAGGCGAGCAGCTCGGCGACGGTGGCGACCGCGTGCACCTCGTCCTTGGGCTTCTTGTCCGGCTCGGCGAGCGCGGGCTTGGCCATCAGGACGGTGCCGACAGCCGCTAAACCGGTGACGCGCAGGATGTCACGACGTTCCATGGGGGTGGTTCCTTACAGTACGAGGGTGTCGGCGATGAGGACGCGGGGGCCGGCGGGCGGGAAGGCGCGCTCGACGCCCTCCTCGGTGCAGCCGGTGTGCACCAGGACGGTGGCGGCGGTCAGGTCGAGCCGGCCGCCGGTGAACCGGGAGCCGGTGGCGCGGAAGCGGTTGTCGCCCGTGGCCGGCTCGACGCGGGTGGCGGTGGCCGTGCAGGCGGCCAGTTCCCAGGTCAGGACGCCCGGACCGGCGGCCCGGCCGAGGGCGGAGTTGTCCAGCGTGACGCCCTCCAGGCGCAGCCGCTGGTCGCGTACGGCGCTCAGCTCGATCTGCACGCCGTCGAGCCGGCCGCCGCTGATCACGACGTCGGCCGAGCCCACCGAGACCTTGCCCGGCCCGCTCAGGACGCAGCCGGTGAAGCGCAGGGCGCCGGAGCCGCGCAGGGTGGCGCCGTCGAGACCGGTGACGACGCACTCCTTGAAGTGCAGCGTGTTGCTCACCGGCGTCTGCACCAGCACCTGGTCCTTCGGCATGTCGAAGGAACAGCCCTCGATGACGTTGGGCCGTCCGGAGCGGTTGGATCGCTGGCCGATCGCGACGGTCTTCGCCGAGCAGCCGCGCATGTGCAGGCCGTCGGCGTTCACCTGGAGCGTTCCCGCCGGGTCGAACGTCGAGCGCGGGATCACCCGGACGTCCTCCAGCGTCAGGTCGGTGATCTTCGTCCCGGCGACGAACCACGAGCACAGGTGCTTGCGCACGGTGATCCGCTTGGCGCTGGTGCCCCAGAGGGCGCCGCTGTTGGCGATGTCCATGAGGCCGGAGTTGCCGGTGAAGACCAGGTCGTGCTCGTACTGGCCGTGGGTGGTGAAGGGGTTGCCGCCCTCGTCGTCGCCGTCGCCGTGGCAGTTCTCGACCGTGCAGTAGGCGCTGGCGGTGAAGTCGTTGAGATGGCGGACGTTGGAGGTGGTGCAGTCGGCGACGTGGCCGTACAGGCAGTAGATCTGCTGGGTCAGGTAGCCGGCTCCGCCGTACATGACGGTCGGGGGGTTCTTCAGGCTGCAGCGCTCGGTGCGGAAGTGGGTGCACCAGCGTCGCATGATCACCGGCCAGAAGCTGCCGGTGGCGTGCACGTCCTCGACGTCGCAGTGGACGGCGTACTCGTAGGCGACCGGGTGCGAGCCGGTGTACTCGTCGCCGCCGGGGGCCGCCTCGAAGCGCAGGTCGCGCACGTCGACGCGCTCGACCGGGTCGACCAGCGTCCAGGTCAGCGCACGGCCGGCGGCCAGCTCCCAGCCGTTCTTGTAGTTGACCCGGACGTGCCGGCCGTCGACGACCTGGGTGATCTGGACCAGGCGCTGGAGCTCGCGTTCGTACGTGCCGGCCAGCGCGTTGACCTCCACGGCCCACCACTGGCCGACCCGGAACCGCCGGGAGTCGACCTCGAAGACGTCGGCCAGGTCGGGGATCGTGGCCGTGAGCGTGCCGGTGACGGTGGTCTGAGTCCGCTCGCCCTGGAAGAACAGGACCGCGCCGAAGGGGTTGTCGTGGGAGTTCTTCTCGATGCCGACGGTGGTCATGGTGTGGCCGCCGAAGTCGAGCACCAGGTCGGAGCGCCGGAAGGTGTGGCGCTTGACGAAGTTGAGGTCGGTGTGGGCCTCGATCCTGGCGACGGCCGGGTCGTTGACCATGGCCTCCAGCGCGGCGTCGGCGGGCGTCCTGGTGTCGAAGACGCCGAACGCGCGGAAATCGAGGCAGCCGTCGTGCAGCTGGATCCAGCGGCCCTTGGGCGCGGAGCCGAGCACGGTGCCGCCGTTGGCGGGCGCGGTGGAGGCCGCGTCCCAGCGGACGAGCTTGCCGCCGCCGTCACCGGCGCGGTGATGGCCCGCGACACGCAGCAGCGTGCCGTCGGCGAGTCGGGAGGCGTCGAGCGCGAGAAGGCGCGCGACGTCGGCTACATGGTTCATGGGGGGAGGCCTTCGGGAACGGGGTGATGGGAAGGCCGGGCGACGTGCGAAGGCGGGCAGGCGGCGGTGCTGCGGCCCAGACGTCCGGCGCCGGGGGCCGCGGCGCTCGGAGTCGGATCTTCGCCCGAAACGATTGGCGAGGACGCTAGACAGTGGATGAGGCATCTGTCAAGCCGTCACGTGGCATGCCCGAGCTGCTGGGAGATCATCGCCGCCGTCTCTCTCACCTCCCGGCCGAGCTCCTGGTAGCGCCAGGCGGGCAGGTCGCGCTTGAGCGAGGTGATGCTGATCGCGCCGACGCAGGCGCCGGTGTGGTCGCGCAGCGCGCTGCCGATGCAGAAGATGCCGTCGGCGTCCTCCTCGTCGTCGACCGCGTAGCCGAGCTCCCTGACCGTCTTCAGGTGGGCCAGCAGCAACGGCAGCTCGGTGATCGTGTTGCCGGTCCGGCGTGGCAGGCCGACGTGGCCGACGACCCTGGCGACCTCCTCGTCGCCCATCTCGGCCAGCAGCGCCTTGCCCAGCCCGGTGCAGTGGGGCAGCTCCCTGGTGCCCATCCGCAGGTCGACCTGGATGCGCTCGCCGTTGCTCACCTGGTCGACCACGACGGCCTGGCCGGCCTCGGGCACCGCGAGCCTGGAGTTCATCCCGGTGCGTTCGGTGAGCTGGACCAGCGCGGGGCGGGCCACGTCGCGCAGCGAGAGCTGTTCCTGGGCCCTGGCGCCCAGCCTGGCCAGCGCCATGCCCAGCCGGTAGCGGCGGTTCATGCCCTCGCCGTCGTCGGCGACCAGGCTGTGGCCGCGCAGCGTGTAGAGGGTGGCGAAGGCGGCGCTCTTGCTCAGCCCGCAGGCCGCGGCGACCTCGGTCACGCTCATGCCGCCACCCGGCCCCACGCGGGACAGGACCTCCAGCACCTCGGCGGCGCGGGCGACGCTGCGGACCCAATATCGCGATTCCTCAGCAGCAGTGTTCGTCACAGCCGAACAGCTTAGCGGAATTCATCGTTGACCCTCACCCATTCTCGTGTTTCAATCTCCCTCATCTGTTCGGTATTGCCAAACACTGTTCGGAATTTGCGGCGGATGATCAGCGCTTCCCTGGCCGGGCCGGGCCGGGAGGCGCATCGGAGGAGAGAGATTTGAAGCACCTAGCCGAGCGCGCACGCCAGGTCATCCCCGGCGGCGTGAACAGCGGGCAGCGCAGCATCCCCGGGCTCACCGACCTGGTGATCACCCATGCCGCCGGCGCCCGCTTCCGCGACTCGCAAGGGCGGGAGTTCGTCGACTACCACGCCGCCTTCGGCCCGCCGCTGCTCGGCCACAACGACCCCGACGTCGGCGCGGCCGTCGCCGAGGCCGGCCGTACGGTGGACCTGTGCGGCGTCGGCGTCACCGCCGGCGAGGTCGAGCTCGCCGAGACGCTGGCCGAGCTCGTGCCGAGCGTGGAGAAGGTGCTCCTGACCAGCACCGGCAGCGAGGCCACCTTCCACGCCCTGCGCGTGGCCAGGGCCGCGACCGGCCGCCGGCTCGTGGTCAAGTTCCAGGGTTGCTACCACGGCTGGCACGACGCGGTCAGCCTCAACGTGATCTCCGCGCCGGAGAAGGTCGGCACGCACGACCCGATCTCGACCGGCATCCTGCCCGAGGTGCTGCAGGCCACGCTGGTCCTGCCGTTCAACGACCCCGAGGCGGTACGCCGGGCGTTCGCCGAGCACGGCGACGACATCGCCGCCGTCATCCTGGAGCCGGTGCCGCACAACGTCGGCTGCCTGCTGCCCGAGCAGGAGTTCCTGCAGACGCTGCGCGACGAGTGCACCAGGGCGGGCAGCGTGCTGATCTTCGACGAGGTCATCACCGGCTTCCGCCACCACCTGGGCGGCTGGCAGGCGATCTCCGGGATCACCCCCGACCTCACCACCATGGGCAAGGCGATCGCGAACGGCTACCCGGTGGGCGCGCTCGGAGGCCGCGCCGATCTCATGGAGCTGTTCAGCTCGCGGCCCGGCGGCCCCGCCTTCTTCGCCGGCACCTACAACGGCCACCCCGCCGTCGTGGCGGCCGCCCTGGCCACGCTGCGCAAGCTGCGCGAGGAGCCGGTGCACGAGCACGTCTTCCGCCTCGGCGAGCGGATCAGGACCGGCCTGGCCGAGGTCTTCGCCTCGCTGGACATCCCGGCGCTGGTCAGCGGGTACGGCTCGGTCTTCGTCGGCTACTTCATGACCGGACCCGCCCGCACCTACGACGACCTGCTGCGCAATGATGCCAACATGTTCATCGGGTACCGCCGCCGGCTGCTGGAGCACGGCATCTTCGAGCTGCCACTGAACCTCAAGCGCAGCCACGTCTCCTACGCCCACACCGACGCCGACGCCGACCACCTGCTGGAGGCGGCCGCCACCGCGGCCAGGCTCGCCCGCGGCGACGTGCTCGACCTGACCGACGTCAGCACCATGGGCGGCGCCGATGCTCACCGTTGACACCAGCCGCCCGGCCGGTCCCGCCGGCCGGATCAGCCGCGTCGAGACCCTCTCGCTGGGCACCGCCTGGCGCGACTTCTCCTACGTGCGCATCCACACCGACGAGGGGCTGAGCGGCATCGGCGAGATCACCCACCCCTACCGGGGCCGGGAGACCTGCTCGCTGACCGAGGCCATGGCGCAGCGCCACCTGATCGGCGCCGATCCCTTCGACGTCGAGGAGATCTGGCTGCGGATGTACCAGGGCGACTTCCTGCGCGGCGGCGACGTCGGCGGCATCGTCGTCTCCGGCGTCGACCAGGCGCTCCACGACATCATGGGCAAGGCGCTGGGCGTGCCCGTCTACCGGCTGACCGGCGGCGCCTGCCGCGACCGGGTGCGGGTCTACGCCAACGGCTGGTACACCGGCGAGCGGGACCCGCAGGTGTTCGCGGCCAAGGCCAAGGAGGTCGCCGCCCGCGGCTACACCGGGCTGAAGTTCGACCCGTTCGGCGCAGGGCTGGGCGAGTTGTCCCGGGCCGAGCTGCGGCTCTCGGTCGACATCGTCGCGGCGGTCCGCGAGGCCGTGCCCGACCTCGACCTGTTCGTCGAGGGGCACGCCCGGTTCGCGATGCCGACCGCCGTCCGGCTCGTGCGCGAGCTGGAGCCGTTCGACCTCGGCTGGTTCGAGGAGCCGCTGCCGTGGACGCACATCGAGCGCTACGCCGAGCTGCGGGCCCGCGCCGCCATGCCCATCTCCGGCGGCGAGCACTTCCACAACCGCTACGAGTACGCCCGGCTGTTCGCCACCGGCGCGGTCGACATCATCCAGCCCGACCTGTCGATGGCCGGCGGGTTCACCGAGATCAGGAAGCTGGCCGCGCAGGCCGACGTGCACGCCATGCTCGTCGCCCCGCACAACTCCAACTCCCCGCTGTGCACCACGGCCTCCGTGCACGCCGTGCTCGGCATGCCGAACCTGCTCGTCCTGGAGACGTTCGACGGCATGCTGGAGCCGTACGTCTTCGACGCGCTGAAGGGCGCCCTGCCGGTGATCGACGGCCACGTCGGGCTGCCGGAGCGGCCGGGGCTCGGCGTCGAGCTGGCCGACGAGGTCTTCGCCGAGCACCCGCCGTCCCACCGGTTCTGGAACATGTTCAAGGAGGGCTGGGAGAAGCGTGATCGTTGACGTCCACTCCCATCTGTTCACCTGCCCGGACGACGTCGGCGACCCGTTCGCGGCCGAGTCCGCCCGCGCGCACGGCGGTCATGTCGACCTGACCGTGCGCTGGGCGGACTACGCCGCCACCTCGCCCGCCGGCACCCGTACCGTCGTGGTGGGCGGCAAGGCCAGGCGCTCGGGCCTGTGGGTGGACGACGCCGCCGTGGCCGCCTACGCCGGCGAGCACCCCGACCGGCTCATCGGCTACCTGTCGCTCGACCCCACCCAGCCCGGCTGGCGCGACGAGCTGGAACACGGCCACCGCGACCTGGGGTTGCGCGGCATCAAGCTCATGCCGATGTACGCCGGTTTCGACCCGGCCGCGCCCGAGCTGGACGACCTGTACGCCTACGCCGCCCGTCACGGCCTGCCGCTGCTCGTGCACACCGGGACCACGTTCGTCTCGGCCGCGCCCCTGCGCTACGCGCTGCCGGTGCACCTGGACGAGGTCGCCATCAGGCATCCGGAGCTGCGCATGGTCCTGGCCCACCTCGGCCACCCGTACGAGGGCGAGTGCATCGCGGTGATCCGCAAGCACCGCCACGTCTACGCCGACGTCTCGGCCCTGCACTACCGCCCCTTCCAGCTCTGGCACAGCCTGCGCCTGGCCCAGGACTACGGGGTGTGGGGCAAGCTCCTGTTCGGCAGCGACTACCCCTTCACCACGGTGGACGCCTCGGTGGCGGGGCTGCGGGCCGTCGGCGCCGTCCCCGGCATCCCCGGCCTGCCGCCCCTGGACCGGGAGGAGATCGAGAAGCTGATCCACCGCCCGTCACTCGACCTGCTGGGGCTGTCATGACCGGACTGGCCGTGGTCACCGGGGCCGCCAGGGGCCTCGGCCAGGCCATCGCCGCACGCCTGACGGCCGACGGCTACCGGGTGATCACCGTCGACCGGCCGGGCGCGGGCTGCGCCTACGGCTTCGACCTGGCCGACACCGAGGGCCTGGCGGGGCTGGCCGACGCGGTCCGCCGCGACCACGGGCCGATCCACGTCCTGGTCAACAATGCCGGGGTGGCCCGGCTCGAACACTTCAACGAGATCACCGTGGCCGGCTGGCAGGCCGTCATGCGGGTCAACTGCGACGCGCCGTTCTTCCTGGCGCAGCGGGTGGCCGAGCACATGATCGCGGACGGCGTGCGGGGGCGGATCGTCAACGTCTCCTCCAAGAACGGGCTCATGGCCGAAGCCGGGCTGGCCCACTACAACGCCTCCAAGGGCGCCCTGGAGCTGATCACCCGCTCGCTCGCCGCGGAGCTGGGCGCCCACGGCATCACCGTCAACGCCGTGGCGCCCGGCATGATCGCCACCCCGATCGACGGCGACTTCCCCTTCGACCGCGCGGCCTTCGAGGCGGCGTGGGAGGAGCGCATCCCGCTGCGCGGCGGGTACGGCAGGCCGGACGACGTGGCCGGCGCGGTCGCGTACCTGGCCTCGGAGTCGGCCCGCTACGTCACCGGCGCCACCCTGGTCGTGGACGGCGGCGTGCTGGCCGACCAGATGCCGAGGACGCGGTTCATGCCGCCGTACCGGAACTCGTTGCGGCCCGGTTCCTGACCTGCGGCGTCGCCGGGACTCGGGTCAGGCGCCGGGGCTCGGGTCAGGCGCCGTCCAGAGGGTTGGCGGCGATCCGCCCCGCGACGTCGTTCCGGACCGACGCCGCGGCGGCGCTGTCCGGCTTGCGCCTGGCCTGGTCCTCGAAGCACGCCAGGAACTCGGCGCCGAAGCCCAGCCTGGGGTAGCGGGCGAGCAGCTCCGCCCTGGCGTCGGGCGCGAACTCCGCCGGCCGCCGCCCGACCACGTCCCAACTCGTGGCGACCTGCAGCAGGTGGGACTCGGGGTCCGCGGCGGCGGACACGTCGGCGCGCATGTGCAGCCTGATGATCTCGGTGGCCCGCTCGGCCCGCTCCGCCGGCCAGCCGGCCGCCGTGCCGAACACCCAGGCGAGCTGTCCGCCCGCCTCCTCGAACGGCAGCCGGTGGCTGTCGAAGGGCTCGGTCAGCCCCATGTCGTGGAGCAGCGCCGAGACGTAGTAGAGCTCGTCGTCGAAGGCGATGCCGTGGGCCGCGCCGTACATCGCTCCCCACAGGTAGGCGCGGACGCAGTGGTTGAGCAGCGCGGGCGAGCAGTAACGGCCGGCCACCGAAAGCGCCGCCGCGGCGGCGGGAGTCTCCGGGAACATGCCGTCAGCCTTTCATCCGGCCGCCGGATCTCGTCGCAAGGGCCGCCACTTGCCTCCTGGATACCATAGGGGGGTATAGTGTCTTCAACGGCAACGAGCCGAGGGAGGGCTGGCATGGCTGGACACGGCGGTAACAAGCAGGATCAAGGGATGCGGTTGCGCCGCATCGAGGGGCAGGTCCGCGGCCTGCAGCGCATGGTCGAGGACGACAAGTACTGCATCGACATCCTGACCCAGGTGTCGGCCGCGACCAGCGCCTTGAAGTCGTTCTCCCTGTCGTTGCTGGAGGACCACCTGGCCCACTGCGTCGCCGAGGCCACCTCGAAGGGCGGCCCGGAGGCCGAGGCCAAGGTCAAGGAAGCCTCCGAGGCCATCGCCAGACTTGTTCGTTCCTGACCGGATTGAAGGAGAGACCGATATGAGCACCACCACCTACACCGTCAAGGGCATGACCTGCGGCCACTGCGTCAGTTCGGTCAAGGAAGAGGTCGGCGAGGTCGCCGGAGTGACCGGCGTCGAGGTCGATCTGGCCTCCGGCCTGCTGACCGTCGAGAGTGACAGCCCGATCGACGCGGCGAAGATCGTCGCCGCCGTCGAGGAGGCCGGGTACGAAGTGGCGAACCCGTCGTGAACACCGTAGCCAAGCTCGGCTCCTACGCCCTGGGGCTGGCCGTCGTCTTCGGCGGCGCGCTGGGCGTCGGCAAGGCCGTGGGCCCGGTGGGGGCCGCTCCCGCCGCCGACCACAGCGCCATGGCGGCCACCACGGAGACCGCGCAGAGCGCGGGCCACAACCAGCACACAACCCAGCAGCAGACGACGACGAAGACGAACGATACCCCCGGGGGGCTCCAAGTGTCCGAGAACGGTTACACCCTCAACCCGCTCACCACGTCGATCAAGCCCGGTGAGCCCGCCGACTTCCGCTTCTCCGTGACCGGCCCCGACGGCCGCCCGGTCACCGACTACCAGGTCCAGCACGACAAGAAGCTGCACTTCATCGTGGTCTCCCGCGACCTGGGCAGCTTCCAGCACGTCCACCCGGAGATGTCGGCCGACGGCATCTGGTCGGTCAAGGTCACCTTCCCCGAGGCGGGCGGCTACCGGGCCTTCGCCGACTTCGCGCCGACCGGCGGCGAGGCCCTGACGCTGGGCGCCGACCTGGCCGTGGCGGGCGACTACCAGCCCAAGCCGCTCCCGGAGACCGGCCGCACGTCGAAGGTCGACGGCTACGAGGTCACCCTCGACGGCGACCTGACGCCGGGCCAGGCCGGCAAGCTCACCCTCAAGGTCAGCAAGGACGGCAAGCCGGTCACCGACCTGCAGCCCTACCTCGGCGCCTTCGGCCACCTGGTCGCCCTCCGCGCCCGTGACCTGGCCTACCTGCACGTCCACCCCGACGGCGAGCCGGGCGACGGCAAGACGCAGCCGGGCCCCGAGATCGTCTTCTACGCCGAGGTGCCGAGCGGCGGCGACTACCGCCTCTTCCTGGACTTCCAGCACGAGGGCGAGGTCCGTACCGCCGACTTCACGCTCGCCGCCGGGCCGAGGCCCGCCACCCCCGACGCGTCGCCGACGCCCGCCGGGCACGGCAACCACAGCCACTGAGAAAAGCCACTGGGAAAGGGGAACGGTGATGACCTCTGTCACCGATGACCGGCAGAACGCGGTCGAACTCTCGATCGGCGGCATGACCTGCGCCTCGTGCGCCAACCGCATCGAGCGCAAGCTCAACAAGATGGACGGCGTGACCGCCACGGTCAACTACGCCACCGAGAAGGCGAAGGTCACCTTCCCCGAAGGCGTCGATCCGCAGCAGCTGATCGCCCAGGTGGAGGCGGCCGGCTACACCGCCGCCCTGCCCGCGCCGCCCAGGACCGAGGGCGAGCCGGGCGAGCAGGAGCCGGAGGACGAGCTGCGGCCGTTGCGCAGCCGGCTGATCACTTCGGTGGTGCTGGCGGTGCCGGTGATCGCGATGGCGATGATCCCGCCGTTGCAGTTCACGAACTGGCAGTGGATGTCGCTGGTGCTCACCGCGCCGGTCGTGGTCTACGCCGGCTGGCCCTTCCACAAGGCCGCCTGGACGAACCTGCGCCACGGCGCCGCCACGATGGACACGCTGATCTCGGTCGGCACCATCGCCGCGCTCGGCTGGTCGTTGTGGGCGCTGTTCTTCGGCACGGCGGGCACCCCGGGCATGACCCACCCGTTCGCGTTCACGATCGAGCGCACCGACGGCTCGGGCAACATCTACCTGGAGGCCGCGGCGGGGGTGACCGCGTTCATCCTGGCCGGCCGCTACTTCGAGGCCCGTTCCAAGCGCCGGGCGGGCGCCGCCCTGCGCGCCCTGCTCGAACTGGGCGCCAAGGACGTCGCGGTGCTGCGCGACGGCGTGGAGACCCGCATCCCCAGCGACCGGCTGGCCGTGGGCGACCGGTTCGTCGTGCGGCCCGGCGAGAAGATCGCCACGGACGGTGTGATCGAGGAGGGCACTTCCGCGGTCGACGCCTCGATGCTGACCGGCGAGTCCGTGCCCGTCGAGGTGCAGCCCGGCGACACCGTCACCGGCGCGACCGTGAACGCCGGCGGCCGGCTGGTCGTCCGCGCCACCCGGGTCGGGGCCGACACGCAGCTCGCCCAGATGGCCAAGCTGGTCGAGGACGCCCAGACGGGCAAGGCGCAGGTGCAGCGGCTGGCCGACCGCGTGTCGGGCATCTTCGTGCCGATCGTGATCGCGCTGGCCCTGGGCACGCTGGGCTTCTGGCTCGGCACCGGCGACGGCGTCGGCGCGGCCTTCACCGCCGCGGTGGCCGTGCTGATCATCGCCTGCCCGTGCGCGCTCGGCCTGGCCACCCCGACGGCGCTGCTGGTCGGCACCGGCCGGGGCGCGCAGCTCGGCATCCTGATCAAGGGCCCCGAGGTGCTGGAGTCCACCCGCCGCATCGACACGGTGGTGCTCGACAAGACGGGCACCGTCACCGAGGGCCGGATGACGCTCACCGGCGTGCACCTGGCCGAGGGCGAGGACGAGGCCGAGGTGCTGCGCCTGGCGGGCGCTCTGGAGCACGCCTCCGAGCACCCGATCGCCCAGGCCATCGCCAAGGGCGCCGCCGCCCGCGTCGGCGACCTGCCCACCCCCGAGGACTTCGCGAACGTCGAGGGCCTCGGCGTCCAGGGCATCGTCGAGGGGCACGCGGTCCTGGTCGGCCGGCCGAGGCTGCTGGAGGAGTGGTCCCAGCACCTGTCGTCCGACCTGGAACGCGCTCTGCACGCCGCCCAGGCGGGCGGCAGGACCGCCGTGGCGGTCGGCTGGGACGGCAAGGCCCGCGCGGTGCTGGTGGTCGCCGACGTGATCAAGCCCACCAGCAAGGAGGCCATCCAGCAGCTCCGGGCGCTCGGTCTCACCCCGGTCCTGCTGACCGGCGACAACGAGGCCGTGGCGAAGACGGTGGCCGCCGAGGTCGGCATCGACGAGGTGATCGCCGAGGTGCTGCCCGCCGACAAGGTCGACGTCGTCAAGGAGCTCCAGGGCGAGGGCAAGGTCGTGGCGATGGTCGGCGACGGCGTCAACGACGCGGCCGCGCTCGCCCAGGCCGACCTGGGCCTGGCCATGGGCACCGGCACCGACGCCGCCATCGAGGCGTCCGACCTTACCCTGGTGCGCGGTGACCTGAGGGTGGCCGCCGACGCGATCAGGCTCTCCCGCCGGACGCTCGGCACGATCAAGGGCAACCTGTTCTGGGCCTTCGCCTACAACGTGGCCGCCCTGCCGCTGGCCGCGCTCGGCCTGCTCAACCCGATGATCGCGGGGGCCGCGATGGCCTTCTCCAGCGTGTTCGTGGTCAGCAACAGCCTGCGGCTACGCCGCTTCAAGTGAACAACCGCTACAAGTAGAACAACCGCTACAGGTGAACGACCGCTTCAAGTGAACAGCCGCGAAGAGGGCTTCGAGCGCGACGCTCGGAGCCCCTTTCGCGTCTCCGGCCGGAGCCGCTCACCACTGAGGAGCCGGATCATCACCGGACCCGGTGACCGCGTCGTCGTCAACACCTCCGGCCACCCGCCCGCCTTCTCCTGGCTCGAACGCATCGGCCGCCGGGTGGTCACCAGCCCGGCCCACGGGCCCGGCGGGCACCGCCTCGACCTGGACCGGCTGGAGCCCGACTTCGCCTCGGGCGCGCGGGCGTACCTGCTGGGCAACCCGCACAACCCCACCGGCCTGGTCCTCGGCCGCGAGGAGCTGACCCGGGTCGCCGTGCCGGCCGACCGCCATGACGTACGCGTCGTCACCGACGAGATCCTCGCGCCCCTCACCTGTCCAGGCCATCGGCACGTGCCGTTCCCGTCCCCGGACCACCCGGCGGCGGCGCGTTCCGTCGCCTTCGTCTCGGCGTCCAAGGACGGGAACGTGGCCGGGCTCAAGGCCGCGCCGGCGGTCCCAGGGCCGGACGCCCGCGCCGACGTGGCGGCGATCCACGAGACGGTCAGCGAGGGGGCCGGGCTGTTCGGCGTGCTCGCCTCCGAGGCCGCCTTCACCCACGGCCTTCCCTGGCTCGACCACGTGATCACCGCCCTCGACGGCAACCGGCGGCTGCTCGCCGACCGGCCGGCCGGCCTGCTGCCCGGCGTCGGCCACCACCCGCCGCAGGGTGGCTGTGTCGCCTGGCTCGACTGCCGTTCGCTGGGCCTGGGCGACGACCCCGCCCAGGTGTTTCCTGGACGAGGGCAGGGTCGGCCTGTCGTCGGGGCTGCGGTTCGGGCCGGAGGGACGCGGGTGCGTCCGGCTCAACTTCGCCACCTCACCGGCCCGGGTCGCCGAGGCCGTCGAGCGTATGGCTGCCGCCGTCGCCGGTCAGGGGCGGACCGCCCCGAGCAGCCGGGTGCGCCAGTAGTCGTCGAGGTCGACCACCTTGACGACGTCCCCGGTCTGGGGCGCGTGGACCATCTTTCCGTTGCCGGCGTACATGCCCATGTGCCCGAGCCCCTTGCTGAAGAGCAGGTCGCCGGGCTGCAACGCGTCGAGCGAAACGCGTCTGCTCGCGCCCCAGGCCCATTGCGTCCAGGTGGTGCGGGGCAGCTCGACCCCGGCGGTGCGCCAGGCGGCCTGGGTGAGGCCGGAGCAGTCGAAGGAGTTCGGGCCCTCGGCGCCGTACTGGTAGGGCTTGCCGACCTGAGCGAAGGCGAACTGCAACGCCAGGCGGGCGTTTCCGGAGGCCGAGCCGGTGTACCTGATGCCGGCGCTGTTCGGATCGCCGGCCCGGAAGGCGCCCAGCCTGCGCAGGAGCTTCGTCTGCGCCTTGACCAGCTTGTCGACCTTCGCCTTCTCCGCCCGCACCTTGTCGCGCGCCGCGTCGGCCTCGGCGAGGACGGTCCGGGCCTCGTCGCGCCGGGCGCGCAGGTCCTTGGTCGTCGCCTGGAACGCGGCCAGTTTCGCCGCCCTGGCCCGGGAGATCTGTTCCAGGGCGGCCATGCCGCTCAGGACCTCGTCGGGGGTGCCGTCGGCGACGAAGCGGCCCCAGGTCGTGAGCGGGCCCGACTGGTAGTCGCTGACCACCGCCGAGACGAGTTCCTTGCGTAACCCGTCCGCCTGGGCGTTCTTGCGCGCGACCTCGGCGTTGAGCGCGTCGTACTTCTGCTTGGCCTTCTTGTGCGCCTCGGTCGCCTGGTTGTACTGCTCGACCACCTCGTCGGCCCGCTCGTTCAGCTTCACCAGCCTGGCCTTGGCCTTGGCGGGCGACGGATCGGCCGAGGCCACGCCCGCGATGGAGACCGCCGCGACCGCCGCAAGTGTCACGGCCACTGCCGCTCGCCCCAGCCTCGTCGCCACGACCACTACGATGCCTCCTCGTACGTCTCCATGCCTGAGGCGGAATAGTACAGAAGTTTGCCCTGCTTGTTGGCATTTCGCCGGTACTATCCGGCATAACAGGCCGTCGTACCGGCTCGTTCGGGGATACGCACGCCGCGGTCGGCGCGTTCACCGGAACGCCGAAACGCCCGGCTCCGGTGGGAGCCGGGCGTTTCCCGACGACCTCAGCGGGCCGCGCGGTGCTCGGCGGCACGACGGGCGTCGGCCAGCGGCTTGGACGGGACGATCAGCGTGGGCCGCGCGGTGGCGTGCATGACGTGGGTGGACGTGCTGCCCGACAGCAGCGCCCGCAGCCCCTGCCGCCCGCGGGAGCCCAGGACGATCAGCGAGGCGTCGACCTCCTCGGCGGCGTCGACGATGGCGGCGGCGACGACCTCCTCCGGGACCGAGGCGACCCGCGGCTCGGCCCGCAGCCCGAGGGAGCGGGCGAGGTCGGCGCCCTCGGCGGCCAGCCGTTCCGAGGCGTCCATGGTCCTGGCGTCGATGTCCCGCAGGTCCTCCAGGGCGGGATGCCCTTCGAGGTGGGCGGCGAGGCTCTCCAGAGGCTGACGGGCGTACAGCACCACCGCGGACGCGCCGGGGAACAGCCGGGCGGCCTCCTCGACGGCGTGGCGGGCGTCGGGTGAACCGTCGTAGGCGATGAGGATGGACATGGGGATCTCCTTCGGAGCTGTGAGCGTCGAGGTCAGCCGCGGGTGGCGGCGGTGGTCTCGGCGGTGTCGGCGGCCTCGGCGGGTGCGGCGCCCCGCGAGCGGAGCGTCAGCGCGGCGATCAGGGCGCCGGCGACCGCGATCCCGGCGGCTCCCACGAAGGCCGAGGAGAAGCCGTCGGTCAGCGCGGGCAGGTTCCCGAGCTGGGCGGCGCCGTTGGCGGCGGCGACGGCCGTCATGGCGGCCAGTCCGAGTGCCGAGCCGACCTGGTAGCTGGTGTTGACGATGCCGGAGGCCAGGCCGCCCTCCTCGGGACGGGCGGAGGAGATGGCGGTGCCGAGCGAGGGGATGAAGGCCAGCGACATGCCGAGCGCGGCCACCAGGCTGGCGGGCAGGACGTCGACCGCGAAGCTGCCCTCGGGGCTGATCAGCGACAGCCAGCCCATCCCGACGGCGAGCAGGACGAGGCCCGCCACCGTGACGGCCTTGGGACCGAACCGGTTGATGGCACGCGGCGCCAGGACGATCATGCCGAGCATGATGAGGACGGTCATCGGCACCAGGGCCGCGCCGCTGGGGAAGGCGCTGTAGCCGAGGACCTGCTGCAGGTACAGGTTCAGGAAGAACCACATCGGGATCCAGGCCCCGCCGAGCAGGAGCTGGGTCAGGTTGGCGGCGGCGAGGTTCGGCGTACGGAAGATCGACAGCCTCATCAGCGGCTCGCGGCGGCGGGCCTGGATCGCGAGGAAGGCGATGAGCAGCGCGATCGCGGCGGCCAGCACGCCCCAGGTCTGGGCGGAGCCCCAGCCGACCTCGGGCGCCCGGACGATGGCGTAGACGGCCGCGCCCAGGCCGGCGGTGACGGTCAGCGCGCCGAGGATGTCGATGGAGCCGCGCTGGGACTGGCCGGCGGGCATCAGCGGGCGGGTGGCGAAGAGCGCGACGAGCGCGATCGGGATGTTGATGTAGAAGACCCAGGGCCAGCTCAGGTACTCGGTGATGACGCCGCCGAGGAACACACCCGCGGTGCCGCCCGCCGGGGCGGCCGCGCCGTACAGGGCGAGGGCCTTGGTGAGCTCCTTGGGGTCGTGGCCGAACAGCATCATCAGCAGGGTCAGCGCGGACGGGGCGATCAGGGCCGCGCCGACGCCCTGGACGGCACGTCCGGTGAGCTCGACCCACACCTCGGGGGCGATGCCGGCGACGAGCGAGCCGGCGAGCAGGATGAGCCAGCCGGCGCTGAACAGCTTGCGTGCGCCGAACAGGTCCGAGAGCCGGCCGCCGAGCAGCAGGAGCCCGCCGAAGGCGACGACGTAGGCGTTGAAGACCCACGACAGGTTCTCCTGCGAGAAGCCGAGGTCTTCCTGGATGCGGGGGAGGGCCACGCCGATGATCGACGTGTCCATGATGACGATGAACTGGGCCGTGGCGATCAGGGCCAGGGCGGTCCATCGCCGGGGGGATGGTGCGGACATGAGCATTCTCCAGCACTACGCCGTACCCCGGTGGGGGATGCGGGCGGGTCTTTGGGTTCCTCGGAAATACCGGTAGGGGGTATCTGGCGATGAACATATATACACCGGGGGGGTATCTGTCAAGTCCGCGCGCCCGGAGATCGCGTCGGCGGCACTGTGGGGCGGCCGGACCGCGTGCGCCGGCGATTCGCCCCGGCAGCCGGACGGCAGCGGCATTCCCGCAGCTCAGGGAGCTATGGCGACGCATCCGGGGGCCGGGCGTGACGCGTCACGGGGCAAGGGGGGCGCGGGTGACACATCGCGGCAGGGGTGCGCGGGGTCGTGCCGGGGGCGGGGATGCGGGATGGGGCACGCGGTATGCGGGGCGGGGGTATGTGGGACAGGTCGAGGGCGCGGGCGTGCGGGACGTGTCGGAGGTGTGCGCGGTGCGGGTGTGCGGGGTGCGGGTGTGCGGGGCGGGGGTGTGCGGGACCCGTCAGGGGCGGGGTGTGCGGGCTCTGTGTAGCGGGGAGCTGGTGTGCGGGGTGTGCGTCGTGAGGAGCGGGTGTCGCGCTGGGCGGGATCGCCGCGCTCTCCTGGTCTGGCGGCGGGGGCGGCCCGTGGTGGCGCCAGGGAAATCCCGCTCATGGCGGCGAGCCGGGGGCGTTGTGCTCCGGGCTCGGCGTCGGGAGCCGGCCCTTGCGGTGGCCGGAGGTGACCGCTCATGGCGGCGGGACGGGTGCCTGCGAGCGGGCCCGCCTCTCGTCCGGGATCCCTGGGTGATCGCGGACGGCGGCGGGTCGGCTCATGTCGTGCCTGGGGCGGCGTCCTGTCAGTGGCCCTGGTGGCCGTGGTGGTCCTCGTGACCTTGGTGACCTCGGGGGGCGCCGTGGTCGCCGTGGTCGCCGTGGCCCTGGTGGTACTGGTGGATCACGGCGTGACCCTTGCCGCGGGAGATCAGCCACTTGTTCACCGGCGTCGTCAGCAGGAAAGCCACCAGCAGCGACCCGGCCAGTGCCACCCAGAACAGCCAGTTGGCCAGCCCGGCGTCCATCGCGCCCGGCACGGTCACCATCACGGTGTTGTCCAGCACCTCCATCACCGCGATCGAGATGGTGTCGGCGGCCAGCGCCACCTTCAGCGCCGCCTTGAAGTCCAGCCCGGCGCGCAGGACGCCGCGCATGGTCAGCGCGTAACCGAACACGAAGGCCAGCGCCACCGAGAGGATCACGGTGGCGAGGTTGGACAGGCCGACCGCGGTGCCGATCACCATGCCGAGCACTTCGCCGATCGCGCACCCGGTCAGGCAGTGCAGGGTCGCCTGGGCGGCCATGGCCCACGTGGCGGCGGGCGGAGCGGCGTGATGTTGCTCCGACGAGGAGGAGGGAGGGTGATGTCCACTATGGTCCATGGTGATACTCCTTAGGTGGGGTGACCGATTTTAGGGGTATGGGGTATGCCGGTAAAGATGGAGGTGAGCCTCCTGCCGGCGGCATGTGGACGAAGGGAGAGGTCGGGGATCGGCTTCGCAGGGATGGTCGCTCTACTATTCTGCATAGTAGCTTCCCGTCGGCGTGCGGGGCGCGGGCATGGCCCTGGCGTCGTCCCGTCCTCACGGCCTGCGTGGATCCGTCTCGGGAACAGCCCGCCCGCCGCCCCCGCTCGGGCGGGCATGAACAGGCGAGGGCGCGGCGGCGCGGTGTGGCTGCGCTGGACCGTGCCCTGCGGCTCCACGGAGGTCCGGCCCGGCCCCGCGCGCTGAGTGCGGGGGCGGACGCGCCGGGGCGTCGCCGGACGCCGTCCGGCCACCCGGCTACTAACAGTAGTAGTAGGTCAGAGTGACAGTAGTGAGTGGCAGTGGTGGGCCAGGAACGAGCCGACCCCCGGCGCCAGCGCCACCGCCGCGGGCCCGCCGAGCAGCGCGCTGACCGCCAGCAGCCCGGTCAGCCGTTCGCGGCGGCCGAGCGGCTCCTCGGGGCCGAGGAGCCGGCGTACGCGGCTGAGCGCCGTCTCCCCGCCCGCCCCGAGCGTGAACGCGGGCGCGCGCCCGGTGGCCAGGCTCACCAGCGCCGCGGCGATCTGGGCGCGCGGGTGGCGGCGGGCGGCGACGTCGTCGGCGAGCAGCTCGACCAGCCGGGCGATCTCGGTCCTGGCCCGCTCGAACAGCGGCACCCTGGGGAACGCCCGGACCAGGGCCTCGGCCCCGGCCAGCACCAGGTGATGACGGCCGCGCAGGTGTGCCCGCTCGTGCTCCAGCACGGCGGCGATCTGCTCCGGGGTCAGGGCCCGCAGCGCACTCGTGGTGATGACCGTCTGCGCGCGCCGGCCCGGCACGCAGTACGCCAGCCGCTCGTCGTAGTCGATCACCACCACGCCCAGCTCGGCGTCGCGCCGCCCGAGCAGCCGCAACATGGCGGCGTGCCGGCGACGCTCCACGGCGGCTTTCACCAGCACCGTCCCGCCGCACCAGAGCACCCTGGCCAGGACCGCGCCGGCCGCCAGCATGGCCGCGAACCCCACCCGGGACACGCCGGAGCCGTCGCCCAGCATGTCGGCGCACGCCTCGAACAACCCCGCCAGCCCGTGGCCCACGATCTCGGCCGGCACGGCGAAGGCCAGCGCGGCGAGCACGGCCGAGGCGACCACGGACGCCGCCCCCGCCTGCCACAGCGCGATCGCCAGCCGCGGCGCCCGGTCGGACCACTTCGCGGCCCGCTGCCCCAGCACGGGCAGCCAGAGGGCCGCCACCACCGTGTAACAGGCCAGGACGACGGCGGCGATCATGCGGGCCGGCCCCGGTGCGGGTAGACCTGCAGGGCCGCCTCCAGCGCCGCGGCCTCCTCGGGGGTGAGCCGTTCGAGGAAGTGCACGAGGGTGGCGGCCTGGTTGCCGCTGCCCGCGAGCGCGCGGCGCATCAGGTCGGCGGTGTAGGCCTCCTTGGAGGCGACCGGTTCGTAGACGTAGGCGCGGCCGACGGCCTCGCGCCGGAGCATGCCCTTGGTGTGCAGCTTGTCCATCACGGTCATCACCGTGGTGTAGGCGATGGTCCGCCGCTGCTTGAGGTCTTCGAAGACGTCGCGGACCGAGGCGGGACGCCGCCTGGCCCACATCCAGTCCATGATCGTGGATTCGAGCTCGCCAAGGCCACGCATCATGCCGGTCATGCTACCCGCGGTCGTAGTCAGAGCGCCTCGCCCGCGGCGATGGACCGCTTGAGCCTGATCAGGTCCTTCGGCGCGTTGACGGCGACCGCGCCGACCAGCACGCCCTCACGGGCGAAGGCCACGGCGAAGCGGTCCTCCTCCGGGTGGCCGGCGACGACGCGCGCCTCGTCGGCCAGGTGGGGCAGCCCGGCCGTCTGGATGCGGGCGCCGTGCACGTGGGTGGCGAAGTTGGGCACGTCCGCGAACGGCTGCGCCTCGTCGGGGCCGGCCAGCAGGTTGCGGGCGGCCACCGCGCCCTGCTCGTTGGCGTTGGACCAGTGCTCGACGCGGATCAGGGCGTCGCCGTACAGGCGGTGCGGCCAGCGGGCCACGTCGCCCGCCGCGACGACGTTCACCGAGCCGGCGGCGTACAGGGTCGGCTCGCACAGCACGCCGTCGTCCACGGTCAGGCCGCTGCCCACCAGCCATTCGGTGTTGGGCGTCACGCCCATGCCGCCGACGACCAGGTCGGCGGAGAGTACGCGGCCGTCGCCGAGCCGCACCTGGCCGCCGGTCACGTCGGTGACGCGGACGCCGGTGACGAGTTCGACGCCGTTGCGTTCGTGGTGCCCGGCCAGCCAGCGCGCCGCCTCGGTGCCGAGGCCCGCGTGCATGGGGTACGGCCCGGAGTCGACCAGGGTGACCTTGCGGCCGAGCTGTCTGGCCGTGGTCGCCACCTCGCCGCCGATGAACCCACCGCCGATGACCAGCACGTGCTCGTGGCCGGACTCCAGCTCGGCGCGCAGGACCAGGGCGTCCTCGAGGGTGCGCAGGGTGTGCACGCCGTCGAGCCGCCTGGGACGGGCGCCGCTCGCGACGACCAGGCCGTCGTAGCCGAGCTCGGCGCCGTCGTCGAGGACGACCGTGCGGCTCCTGGCGTCCAGGCGTACGGCCTGCCTGCCGCGCAGCCAGTCGTCACCGAGCTCTTCCGCGCCGGGGAGCGTGACGTCCTCGTCGCCGCGCAGGACACTCTTGGACAGCGGCGGCCGGTTGTACGGCACGTGCGCCTCCGCGCCGACCAGCGTGAGCTCGCCGTCGAAGCCCTCCCGGCGCAGGGTCTGGACGGCCCGCAGCCCCGCCAGCGAGGCGCCGACCACAACGATCTTGTCAAGTGTTCTCATGCGAGGCAACGATACCGGGTGGGGGTATGGCCGAGGCAATGTGACCCGCGTCTCACATACCCCACCGTCGTATGGCTTGCCATTCCGGAAGATCGGGCGTACGTTCTCTTCGACATACCCGGCCGGGGTATCACGAGAGGAGCGAGGCGAAGACCTACACGGTGTCCGGCATGACCTGCGGCGGCTGCGCGGGCACCGTCAAGACCGAGATCGGCAAGGTCGCCGGGGTCTCCTCGGTCGACGTCGAGCTGGCCACGGGGCAGGTGACCGTCACCTCGACCGACGCCCTCGACGACGCGAAGATCAGGGACGTCGTCGAAGAGGCGGGCTACGAGCTGGTGGCCGGCTGAGCCGGCGAGACCACCGAAGCGGCGCCGGGCCGACCCCGGCGCCGCTTCGGCATGTCCGGCACTGATCCCGGCGCCGCTTCGGCTTGGTCGGCGTTGATCCCGGCGCCGCTTCGGCTT